>CANHPJ010000098.1 GCA_947462515.1 Bacteroidota bacterium
AAAACCTGCTTCTCTAATAGCATCCTGAATACCTTGAGAAGTAAATCGGTGAGGAGCACCTGCTGCCGACACTACATTTTCTTCTATCATAATAGAGCCAAAGTCATTCGCTCCTGCATGCAAACAAATTTGTGCAACCTCTTTGCCGACCGTTAACCACGAGGCTTGTATGTTTTCTACGTTAGGAAGCATAATGCGGCTTATGGCAATGGTTCTTATATACTCATCGGCAGTTACGTTATTTGAAATGCCTTTTACACGTTTCAGTAATGTTCCATCATCTTGAAAAGGCCATGGTATAAAAGCAAGAAATCCTTTGGCTTCTTTTGGTTTTTCTGCTTGAACCTCTCTCAACCAAACTAAATGTTCAAATCGCTCATCAAGGGTTTCTATATGGCCAAACATCATTGTTGCTGAGGTAGTTATGTTTAATTTGTGAGCTGCGCGCATCACCTCCAGCCACTCTCTGCCTGTACATTTGCCTTTGGAAATCATTCTTCTTACCCTGTCATTTAAAATTTCTGCTCCTGCACCCGGCAAAGAATCAAGGCCTGCTTCAACAAGTGCTGTAAGGACTTCGGTATGCGACTTTCCTTCCAGTTTGCTGATATGGGCAATTTCCGGTGGCCCCAGAGCATGAAGCTTCAGGTTTGGATAAAGCATTTTTAATTCCTTGAAAAGAGTAGAGTAATAGTTGAGTCCTAAATCAGGGTGATGACCGCCTTGCAATAACAACTGCTCGCCACCATACTTGAAAGTTTCTTCTATTTTTTGTTTGTATTGCTCTATGCTGGTGATATAGGCGTCTTTGTGACCCGGAATACGGAAAAAATTGCAAAACTTGCAATTTGCAAGACATACGTTGGTTGTATTAGAATTCCGATCTATTATCCAGGTGACTTTATTGTCCTTTTTTTTCATTTGTCGCAGCGTATTGGCAACAAACATAAGTTCAGAAAGTGGTGCATTTTGAAAAAGATATTTACCTTCTTCGGCACTTAAAAATTCTAAGGCTAGCGCCTTTTTGAAAAGAATATCAGAATTCATTTAATTTTTTTTAATTAGGCTTTTACACTAACCTTTTATATAATTCGAAAACGTTTAATTAAAACGCAAAAAAGACTAAATTAGCGTCCCTAATTTACGAAAATAATGAACATATCTATCAAAAAAACCTCAGGCAGTTTTTCAAAGGAAAACAGCATAATTATTGCTGACAAAAAAACTGATTTTAAGAGTTTCAATCTTTCCGAAAAAGAAATTCAATATGCTCAAGATCAGATAAAAGCTGGTGTTGAACTCATTACCATAAATCAATATTCCAGACTTGTTTATCTGGTAATAATTCATAATCAAGCAGATAAAAATAAATCACTTGAAAAATACCGTGTTGTTGGAAATAACGTCCTTAAACTGGTAAACGCAGCCAAAATAGAAAGCATCACCCTTGTTGATGCCGAAAATCAGGCAGAGGAGACTTTGGCTTTTGCAGAGGGAATGGCTCTTGGAAATTATCAATTCCTAAAATATTTTTCAGATGCCAAAAAGAAGAAAAATTCCCTTAAAAGCATTAATGTATTTGGAAAGAAAATATCAGAGCAGGCAATTGAAGAATTGGAAATTATTGTCAGGGCAACACTTTTGACACGTCAATTGGTGGATGAACCTGTTGGATATCTTGATGCATCGCAACTTGCCAAGGAATTTCAAAGTATGGGTAAAGAGGCCGGCTTTAAGGTAGAAGTGTTCAATAAAACAAAAATCAAAGCCCTAAAAATGGGCGGACTTTTGGGAGTAAATAAGGGAAGTATTGACGAGCCTACTTTCTCCATCATGGAGTGGAAGCCAAAAAATGCTAAAAATACTAAGCCCTATGTTTTTGTTGGTAAAGGAGTTGTGTTTGATACAGGAGGTATAAACATTAAAACCAGCGGCATGGGAACAATGAAATGCGATATGGGAGGAGCTGCAGCAGTTGGGGGAGCAATTTACGCTATTGCAAAGGCTAAGTTACCGTATCATGTTATTGGTTTGGTTCCGGCTACCGACAACAGAGTAAATGGTAATTCGCTTGTTCCGGGAGATGTTATCACCATTTTTGATGGCACCACGGTAGAGGTACTTAATACAGATGCCGAGGGAAGATTAATTTTAGCAGATGCCTTAAGTTATGCAAAACAATATAAGCCCGAATTGGTAATTGACCTGGCAACACTTACAGGAGCGGCAGTTAGAGCTATTGGAAATTACGGCATTGTGGGTATGGGTAACGCCGATGAAAAAACTAAAAACAGTTTAATAGCTTCTGGTTTTAGTGTGCATGAGCGTGTTGTGGATTTTCCATTTTGGGATGAATATGCCAAGGAACTAAAATCGGATGTAGCAGATCTTAAAAACCAAGGCAGCCCCTTGGCAGGTGCCATTACAGCAGGTAAATTTCTGGAACATTTTACGGATTACAGCTGGTATCATTTAGATATTGCCGGACCGTCTTTTAACGAAAAAACAGATAGTTACCGAGGCAAGGGAGGAACCGGAACCGGGGTAAGGTTATTGTTTGACTTCATTAAAAAGCAGTAATGGAATTTTTAAATGAGTGAGTTAAAATTTATTTAATATTTCTTTCCTGTATGCAAAGACCAATAAGATTTATCCTAAAAATCTTTTTTTATGGAGCTTATTGGTTTTTAGCAGACTTAAGATCGAAAATAGTATAGCATTGAGCTTTTTTGAAACACAAACGGTAAACTAACTATGAAAATTGGCTTGTTTTTTGGATCCTTTAACCCAATACATACAGGACATTTAGTGCTTGCCAATTATATGGCAGAGTTTACTGACTTGAAGCAAGTTTGGTTTGTAATATCACCACACAATCCCTTTAAGCAAAAAACCAGTTTGCTGGCCGAAAACCATCGCTTGGAACTTGTCAATTTGGCCATTAATGACGATGATAAGCTCAAGGCAAGTACTGTTGAATTTAAGTTGCCTCAACCTTCCTACACTATTAATACCCTCATCCATTTAAAAGAAAAGTTTCGAAAACATGATTTTGTTCTTATTATGGGAGCAGACAATTTGGAGACTTTCAACAAGTGGAAAAGCTTTGAGGAAATAATAGAAAACCACCAGGTTTATGTATATCCCAGGCCGGGACATGACGGGGGCTCGTTAAAAGATCATCGCAATGTTGTCTTTCATGATGCTCCTGTTATTGAAATTTCTTCTACGTTTATTAGGAATGCCATAAAGCTAAAAAAGAATGTGAGGTATTTTATGCCTGATTCTGTTTATGAGTATATCAAAGAAATGCATTTTTACGAAAAATAATTCCTAAAAACATCTTAAACTAACGGTTTTCTATCCTTTTAACGATTAAAACTTGTGGGTAAAAAACTGCTTTTTCCTTAAGTGTAAAATAATATACTCCTCAAAATACTAAATGCTACAAACGCAAGCGGTGGCCATTTTGCTAATTTGAAGTACAAATCATAATGTACTGTCAATACTGCGAATGAACAGGTTTATAGATGCTTTTTTAGGCATGAGGAACAATAAAAATTCCCATATCAAATTGCTATTGCGCAAAGCTTTTTTCCTTTTTGTTTAGTATGTTAAAAATAATATTGATTTGATCGGGAAAATAAAATCAAAAAAAATTCAGACACTATTCAGTACGCTTGAACAAAACATGTAAAATATAGGTGCTGTTTTGTCCATTAGGCCGATTTAATTAATTAAATTAGCTGATTATTTTTAAAATTTCATCTTTTTTGATGCCTTCAATAAAAATTAAAGACAAGGATTTTGAGGTTTTTATTTCCGAACAGGAAATCCAAAATGCTGTAAAAACTCTTGCCGATAGAATAAATGTTGACTTGAAAGGTAAATTCCCGCTTTTTGTGGGAGTTTTAAATGGTTCTTTTATGTTTGTAAGTGACTTACTGAAAAATATAGATCATGAATGCGAAGTCTCTTTCATAAAAGTTTCATCCTATACAGGAACATCAACAAGTGGACAGGTTAAAAATTTAATTGGGTTTAATGAAAGTGTTAAGGGCAGAACTATAGTGGTTTGCGAAGATATTATTGATTCGGGAATTACCATGGAAGCCATTGTTGCTGATTTGCAACAATATGAACCTGCCGATGTTAAATTGGCTACCTTGTTGTTTAAACCGGGTTCATTTAAAAAAACATATAAAATTGACTATGTGGCCATAGAAATACCCGACGATTTCATAGTAGGCTATGGCCTTGACTATGATGGTATGGGTAGAAATTTTCGCGACATCTATAAAATTGTAGTTTAAATATCCATTAATCTTAATATAAATCTAATGCTTAATATTGTACTTTTTGGACCTCCGGGAGCTGGTAAAGGAACTCAATCGGAACGATTAATTGAAAAATATAACCTGGTGCATTTATCAACAGGTGATATTTTCAGGGCAAATATAAAAGGCGGCACCGAATTGGGTGTTCTGGCTAAAAGTTATATCGACAAAGGACAATTGGTTCCTGATGAAGTAACTATTAAAATGCTCGAATCGGAAGTTTCCAAATGCCCTGATGCAAAAGGTTTTATCTTTGATGGATTCCCTCGCACATCGGCTCAGGCTGATGCACTCGATAATTTCTTGGGCACAAAAGGCGAACACATTTCCATAATGCTTGCTCTGGATGTTCCTGAACAAGAATTAAAAAAACGCCTACTCGAGCGTGCCAAAGTTTCCGGCAGAGCTGACGATGCCGATCCGGCCATAATTCAAAAGAGAATAGATGTTTATAATTCCGAGACCTTCCCGGTGAAAGAATACTATCAAAAACAAAATAAATTTTCTGATATATATGGTATTGGAAGCATCGAAGAAATCTTCGACCGTTTGGTTAATGCCATCAATAATATTCAGTAGCACTTTAATCTCTATCAAGCTTGCTTGACTTATGGTCTTGTAAGTGGTATATTTTTTTACAAAAAACTAAATTAAATGTCTGGTTCAAACTTTGTTGATTACGTTAAAATTTGCTGCCGATCCGGAAAGGGTGGAGGAGGTTCAGTCCATCTACATCGTGACCGTTTAACAGCAAAAGGAGGGCCCGATGGTGGTGATGGTGGAAGAGGAGGTCATGTCATTCTAAAAGGTAATGCGCAGCTTTGGACACTTCTACACTTAAAATATCTTAAACATGCTATTGCTGAGCCTGGAAAAGGCGGCAGTAGTGGACTGAAAACAGGTGCCGAGGGAGAAGACATTGTTTTGGAAGTGCCTTTGGGCACTATTGCCAGGGATGCCGAAACAGGTGAAATAGCCTTTGAAATTACTGAAGATGGTGAGACAAAAATATTGGCTCGCGGCGGTAGAGGTGGTTTGGGAAATTTTCATTTTAAATCATCTACCCGTCAAACTCCTCGCTTTGCTCAGCCAGGCGAACCCGGTGAGGAAGCCTGGAAAATACTGGAATTGAAAATACTTGCCGATGTTGGTTTGGTAGGATTTCCAAATGCGGGCAAATCTACTTTGTTATCCGTAGTTTCTGCCGCTAAACCCGAAATCGCCGATTATCCTTTTACTACCCTGGTGCCTAATTTAGGAATAGTTAACTATCGCGACTACAGATCATTTGTTATGGCCGATATTCCGGGTATTATAGAAGGAGCAAGTGAAGGCAAAGGTCTGGGATTCCGTTTTTTAAGACATATTGAAAGAAACTCCATTTTATTGTTTTTGGTTCCATCCGACACCAATGATATTATTGCTGAGTATCACATTTTACTTAATGAACTCAAGCAATTTAATCCCGAGCTTTTGGATAAACAGCGATTAATAGCCATTTCCAAATCCGATTTGTTAGATGATGAATTGGAAAAAGAGCTTGAAAAGGAAATAAAAGGAAAGCTTAAGAATATGCCTTATATATTTATTTCTTCTGTAGCCAATAAAGGCATAGTAGAGCTAAAAGATATGATCTGGAGAGAGCTTAACAAGCCTACTGCTTAATTTAAAATCGTCATGAGTATTTTCGATACACTCGTAGGTTTCGATAAAAAGTTATTCTTGTTTTTTAATGAGCATCACAATGAATTTTTTGACATTGTGATGCTTTTTGCTTCAGGCAAGTGGTCTTGGCTGCCTCTTTATATCATTTTGCTTATTATTATCATTAAAAAGCTTGGATGGAAGCCTCTCCCGGCAGTTTTAATTGCCATAGCAGCTGCTGTGACCTTGAGCGATCAGGCATCGGTGCATCTTTTCAAAAATGTATTTTTAAGATATCGTCCATGCCATAATGTGGAAATTCAGCATTTAGTGCATCTTGTAAAGGGTTGTGGCGGAAAATACGGCTTCGTGTCCTCTCATGCCTCTAATTCATTCGCTCTGGCAACTTTTGTTGGTTTTATCTTGTATGACAAGATAAGGTTTGTTTTGCCGTTGCTTTGGCTTTGGGCACTTGTGGTTGGTTACAGTAGAATATACAATGGGGTGCATTATCCTGCCGATATAGTGTGTGGTTCAGCTTTAGGATTTATTGTTGGATATGCTGTTTATAAGGCTTTTTATTATTTCGATAATCGATCCAAGATGATAAATGAGTAATCGTATTTATTCTTTTCGTCTGCCTTACAATCTTCCCGATATATTTCTTTCCATTCTTTTAAATTCAGCTCAGGAAAAAATACGTCACCGTTAAAGTTTCCGTCAACTTTGGTTAGGTATAAACGGTCTGTTATATCCATTGATTGTTTGAATATTTCTCCGCCCCCAATAATAAAAATCTCTTCATTTTCAATTTCCTTTGCCTTTGCAATGGCCTTTTCCAAGGTGTCAACAACAATGGCGCCCGGTGCTTTGTATTCTGTTT
>CANHPJ010000099.1 GCA_947462515.1 Bacteroidota bacterium
CTCCGTCAATAAACATGTCAATGCCTTGTTTCTCGAAGTCAAAAATCGTTTCTGCATTTTTTTGACATACCATATCCAAATGACTTTGAAGTGCTACCGTTTTTCGGTTTTCCATGCCCGGTGTGGCAGGCTTTTTTATGATGATATTTCCGGTTTCGTCTTGAATTGTTGGTAATCCTAATTTGTTGCCAAAGTTCTTTATGAATTCAATAACTTTTTCTTCTTTTTTTGATGGCCTTGGCACCGCATTTAAATCAGCAAAGTTTTTCCACATAATGCTTGGCTCAAGTAATTTTATCTGGTCTTTCATTTTAAATAATTTGAATGTCAAAAATAAATTGTTTCTTTTTTAAAATGCCGGCTGAACGGGCTTGTTGTTTACTATTAATTCAATTTTTTCCATTATTTCTGCATCTAGTTTTTCCATAAGATCAATTGATTTGAGTGTTTCCTCCAGTTGACTTACTTTGGATGCTCCCAAAATTACAGTGCTAACATTTTTGTTTTTTAAACACCAGCATATAGCCATTTGAGGCATGCTTATTCCAATCTCATTGGCCAATTCGCTCAGTTTTATTACTGAATTTACGCGTGCTTCGTTTATGGTGCTGTCTTTTAACCATTCTAATCCATCCATGGTTAAACGGGTAGACTCATTAATACCGCTGTTATATTTTCCACTGAGTAATCCCGATGCCAATGGTGACCAAATTGTAGTTCCCATTCCAACCGTTTTAAAAATCTGCAGAAATTCTTTTTCCATCTTTTCGCGGTGCAATATATTATATTGAGGCTGCTCCATTACTGGAGCTATCAGGTTATATTGTTTGCAAACCATGTGGGCTTCCATAATCTCCTGCGCACTCCACTCGGAGGTTCCCCAGTATAATATTTTACCTTGTTGAATAAGGTTATGCATTGTCCATGCCGTCTCTTCAATAGGTGTTTCCTTATCCGGGCGGTGACAGAAGTATAAATCCAAGTAATCTACCTGAAGTCTTTTTAAAGCACCATGACAAGCCTCAAACAAATGTTTTCTGTTTAATCCCGTCTGGGTAGGCAGCTTTCCGCCTGCGCCAAAATAGGCTTTACTCGAAACAATATAAGTATCTCTTGACCAAGCTTTCTTCTTTAGAATCTCGCCCATCACAATTTCAGATTCTCCTCGGGAGTAGATCTCTGCATTGTCAAAAAAATTAACTCCGTTTTCATATGCGGTCGTCATTAGTTCCGATGCGATTGAGTTTTCAATCTGCTTACCGAATGTTAACCATGACCCCAGTGAAAGAGCACTTACTTTTAATCCCGATTTACCTAATCTTCTATATTCCATTTCTTTTTTTAGTAAATAATATTGCTTATAAATTAAAAAAAGCTGCCCGGTTTTTCCTGACAGCTTTTTTATTATTCTTCCTTAGTTTTTTATGGCCTCCACTCCCGGAAGTGCTTTCCCCTCTAGGTATTCCAGCATAGCGCCTCCGCCTGTTGAAACATAGCTAACTTGAGTGGCCATATTATATTTATTTATGGCTGCTACCGAATCGCCTCCGCCAACTAATGAATAGGTTTTGTTTTTTGTTGCCTCCACAATGGCCTCTGCAATGCTTTTGGTTCCTAATTCAAAATTACTCATCTCAAAAACTCCCATTGGTCCGTTCCATAAAATGGTTTTGGAGTTTTTTATCACCTCCTTAAAAATTTCGATGCTATCCGGGCCAATGTCCAAGCCCATTTTGCCATTCGGAATCTCACCTATTTTTGAAACACCTTTGCCGGCATCATTTGAGAAAGAATCAGCCCAAATGGTATCTGTTGGTAAATATATTTTAACATTTTTTTCCTGAGCTTGTTTCAAGACTTCTCTGGCTGTTTCAATTCGGTCGTCTTCTACTAAAGAACTTCCAACATTCCCCCCTTGAGCCTTTGCAAAGGTATAAGCCATTCCGCCACCGATAATAAGGTTGTCAATCTTGTTTAATAGCTGTTCTATAATTAATATTTTCCCCGATACTTTGGCTCCTCCTAATATCGCTGTAAGCGGTCTTTCTGGTTTGTTCAAAACCTTCTCTATGTTGTTTATCTCATCTGCCATTAAGTAACCAAAAACTTTATCTTGCGGAAAAAATTTAGCTATTATGGTTGTTGAGGCATGGGCTCTATGTGCTGTGCCGAAAGCATCATTTACATATACGTCTGCGTATGATGCAAGTTCTCTCGCAAAGTCTTCTGTACCGGTAGTTTCCTGCTTATAAAAACGTAAGTTTTCAAGCAATAACACTTCTCCTTTTTTTAAATTGGATACTTGTTTTTTGGTTTCATCTCCAAGGCAATCTTTCGCAAACATCACCTCCTGGCCAACTAAATCAGAAAAATGTTTCAAAATATGTTTCAATGAATACTTTTCATCAAATGCATCTTTGGGTCTTCCTAAATGCGACATAACAATAGCAGATCCGCCATCTTTTAAAATCTTTTTTATGGTAGGTATAGCCGATTTTATCCTGGTATCATCGGTAATGTTGAATGATTCGTCTAAAGGAACATTGAAATCTACTCTTACAATTGCTTTTTTTCCTGAAAAATTGTAGTTGTCCATTGTTTTCATTTAAAAGGTTAAAATGCTTCTTACTTTGTTTTTCTGTCTTTCTGCTTTAACAATCGCTTTCTTCGTTTACCAAAACTATTAATATCACAACCGAATTGTTTACAATTTATTAAAGAAAAGACTTTCATAATTTAAGACCAAAATTACTTTTTTAATTATTTCCTTCAAACTAAAATTCCAATTATTGTGTTGTGATAAAATATTATCTTTGTTTTTATGTTGTTTAGCAATTTAGTTGGTCAAGATTCGGTAAAAAAACGCTTGATTCAGTCGGTACACGATAACCGGGTGAGTCATGCCCAGCTTTTTCTCGGGCCGGAGGGATCCGGAAATCTGGCCATGGCAATTGCTTATGCTCAATATATTAGCTGCTCGAATAAAACAAGTGAAGATTCTTGTGGATCTTGCTCCTCATGTATTAAATACAATAAACTGGTTCATCCTGATCTGCATTTTGTTTTTCCAATAAATACTTCCAGTTTACTCGATAGCTCAAAAGATTCAGTCATTTGCGACTTTTTTCTTGAATTCTGGAGAAAATCAATACTTCATAATCCTTATTTTAATCTAAACCAATGGTACGAATCTATCGGGATAGAAAATAAACAAGGAATTATATCTGCTAAAGAAAGTAATGAAATAGTAAAAAAACTGGCCTTAAAAACTTACGAGTCTGAGTATAAGGTGATGATTATTTGGATGCCCGAAAAAATGCATAACTCATCATCAAATAAGTTATTGAAAATATTAGAAGAACCTCCTGAAAAAACCTTGTTTATTTTAGTTGCTGAAAATCAGGATTCTTTGCTCCCTACCGTGCTCTCAAGAACACAGTTGGTCAAAATATCAAAGCTCTCTGATCAAGAAATAATAAATGCCTTGGTCAGTAATAAAAATATTTCCCTCGATACTGCAACTGACGTTGCTTTCTTGTGCGAAGGAAACTATAACGAAGCACTAATGCTCCTTGAAGAAAATGAAAGTGAAAACTTCTATTCCTCTCAGTTTATCCAATGGATGCGCTTGTCATATACTGTTAAGGTTCTCGATATCATAGAATGGGTTGATGGAGTAGCTGCTCTGGGCAGAGAAAAACAAAAAGGGTTTTTAAGCTATGCAATTCGAATGATCAGAGAAAGTATGATGTTGAATTATGCCGATAAAACCATGGTTAAATTAAATGGCGAAATGTTGGATTTTTTATCCAAATTTGCACCTTTCATTCATGGTGCTAATTGCCTGCAAATAAATGAAGAGTTTAATAAAGCGTATGCTCATATAGAGCGAAATGCAAATCCTAAGATCCTTTTCTTGGATTTGTCTTTCAAACTGATGAAATTACTGAAGGTTAAATATTAAAAAACGATCTTTTATTTTTTTAAAAAGATTTTTAAGCGGTAAATTCAAGTTTTGATTTGCCAATTCAACATATAAAAAATATAATTATGGGATGTGGTAGTTGTTCTTCTGGTGGATGCGGTTCTGATTCTGATGGTCTACCTAAAGGTTGCAAAAATAATGGGGCTTGTAAATCAGGTGGATGCAATAAGTTAAATGTCTTTGATTGGCTGGCAAATATGGAACTGCCAAAGGGTCAGGCAGTTTTTGATATTATTGAGGTAAGATTCAAAAACGGTAGAAAGGAATTTTATAAAATTACCGACGATTCGGAGTTTTTTGTTGGTGATATTATTGCCGTAGAGGCTTCTCCCGGTCATGATATTGGAGTAGTTTCCTCAACTGGCGAATTAGTCAGGCTTCAGATGAAGAAAAAAGGTTCAAATCCCACTTCTCCCGAAATTAAAAAAGTCTATAGAAAGGCCAGAACTACCGATGTTCAAAAATGGCACGAGGCTCAGGAATTGGAAAAAGAGACCATGTATAAAGCCCGTACATTCGCTGTTTCACTGAATTTAAATATGAAGATCAGCGATGTGGAATATCAAGGCGACAAAACAAAAGCTATTTTTTATTATACGGCTGATGGTCGCGTGGATTTTAGAGAACTTATAAAAGTCCTGGCTGAACAGTTTAAAGTTAGAATTGAAATGCGCCAGATTGGTGCCCGCCAAGAAGCGGGTAGACTAGGAGGTATAGGTTCTTGCGGTAGAGAATTGTGCTGCTCAACGTGGCTTTCCGACTTCAGATCTGTTTCCACCAATGCCGCAAGGTATCAGCAGCTTGCCCTGAATCCGCTAAAGTTGGCTGGTCAATGTGGAAAGTTAAAATGCTGCCTTAACTATGAGTTGGATTCATATTTAGATGCTATAAAAGAATTCCCTGACTCTAATGTTGTTCTTGAGTCGAAAAAAGGTCGTGCCGTGCATCAAAAAACAGATATTTTTAAAGGAATTATGTGGTTTTCATACACCGACCATATGAGTGAGTTTATCCCTTTAAGAATAAATAGGGTGAAAGAAATAGTGGCCTTGAATCAAAGCGGACAGAAACCGGAAGATATAAGTGAAAAACAAATAGAGACCGTTAAAGAGAAAAAACCGGATTACGAAAACGTGGTAGGACAAGATAGCTTAACCAGATTTGATGCCGCTAAATCCAAGAAGAAGAAAAAGAAAAAAAAGAAAGCCTTTCAAGGGCCAAGACCTGAATTAGCTAATGCAACCAAATAGAAATAATAACTAATTATTTTTTGAAAAGAATAATAATTGTTTTTTTAGATTTGTTGATTAATAGATTGTTACTTATGAATTCAAGTGTTTTAAAGTTTTTTAGTTTTTTTGCCTTGGTCTTTTTTATTTCTTCTTGTGATCAAAAAAGAGTTTTTGAAAAAAACACACCTATTTCTGAAGGCATTTGGAATATGGATGAAAAACCATCCTTTGAAATTGATGTCAAGGATACTATTTCTTCGCATAGTTTTTATATCAATCTGAGGAACTCTGGTGCATATCCTTATTCTAATATTTTTGTTTTTGTCGAGACCCTTTTTCCTGATAGTTCAGAGGCGCGCGATACAGTGGAGTGTTTTTTAGCAGACAATGCCGGTAAATGGCTAGGTAAAGGTTCAGGAGATATTTGGGATAATCAGATCTTGTTTAAAAAAGGTGTTGTTTTTCCAAGATCTGGCCAGTATAAATTCATATTGCAACATGGTATGCGTACCGATGAATTAAAAGAAATAATGGATGTCGGATTAAGAATAGAGAAGGAAAAATAATAAGAAAGCTTAACAATGGCAAAACCCCTCTTAGATAAAAATAAATACATCAAGTACTTCTGGATTTCATCCATAAGCATCTTGTTATTTCCTCCTTTTTTGGTGCTTTGCGCTTCTTTGGGCCTCTTTGGATCTCTGCCCTCTTTCGATGACTTGGAAAATCCCAAAAACAATCTTGCCTCTGAAATTATTTCAGAAGATGGTCAGGTAATTGGTAAATATTACAAAGAAAATCGCTCTACCATAAAATATGAAGAAATTTCCCCAAATGTCATAAATGCATTGATAGCTACCGAGGATGCTCGTTTTTACAACCATTCTGGTGTAGATGTTCGTGGTTTGGCAAGGGCAGTTTTCTTTTTAGGTGCAAATGGCGGAGCCAGCACCATAACCCAACAACTAGCCAAAATGCTCTTTCACGGCGAAAGATCCGGTAATATATTTATAGCAATAACGCAAAAAGTTAAAGAATGGGTTATCGCAGCTAAACTGGAGAGGCATTATACTAAAGAAGAAATTTTAGCCATGTATCTTGATAAGTTTGATTTTATTTATTCCGCTGTTGGACTAAAATCCGCGGCTAGAATTTATTTTAATACAACTCCCGATAAATTGACTATTGAACAGGCTGCTGTTTTGATTGGCATGTGTAAAAATCCATCACTTTATAATCCTAAATCCAAACCCAAAAATGCCTTAAATAGAAGAAATGTAGTTTTAAACCAAATGAAATCCTACAACAGTCCCTTTACAGGTGAAAAATACATCTCTGAAAATCAGTATGATTCATTAAAGGAACTACCCCTAGTTCTCGATTTTAAAAGAGAAGATCATAATGAAGGACTTGCTACTTATTTTAGAGAGTTCTTAAGGGGTGAATTGGCCGCCTGGTGCGAACAAAACCCCAAGCCTGATGGCAAACCCTATAATCTTTATCGCGACGGCTTAAAAGTATATACCACCATAGATTCCAGAATGCAGAAATATGCCGAAGAGGCTGTTTCGGAGCACTTGGGCAATGAATTGCAAAAAGATTTTTTTAATCACTGGAAAGGTAGAAAAGATGC
>CANHPJ010000100.1 GCA_947462515.1 Bacteroidota bacterium
TCTTTTATTTTCTTTAAAAAAAATTGCCCCTGAACATAACTCATCATTGGAATATACACCCAAAATCTCGGCATTACCTTTTTTTTGTATTAGATCTACTAGGGCTTCAAATTTTAAGTAATCATTGTGCGTGCAATTTGTTGCTATATGATTATAATTATTTCTATACAAATCGATGATAACTTTTGCATCGGAACTTCTTATAACAAGCTGATTTTTAATTGCTTTATTTATATTTCGTTTACAATTGGTACTGTATTTATTTTTTAATTCCTCGTATGAATTATTGAGCGACAACAGATAATTAGGTTTTGGAATTAAAGAAAATATGCTGCTTTCAGTAAAATTTTTTGAATTCAAAAATATATCAATAAACCTAAATTCATTAGAGAGACAATGCAAAAACGATTCTACTTGTAGGGATGAAAGCTGATTTTTTGAAAAAATGCCAAGCTGTTGGGTAAAAAGTGGGGGAAATGCATACTTAATACCATATTTTCTTTTCCAGGTTATTGGCATTACTGCCCGATAATCATCTAAAATAAGAGCATCCCATTTGGGACTTACTATATTTAAATACCAGGAATTGGCATAAATAAGCTCATTATGGGCTGAATTAATACAATTATCCCATTTTAAAAAGTCTATCTCTGAATGTTTTAAATACTTAATCATTTGGCAAGGCATATTTAACCATCTCTTCGTATACTTTTCTCCATCCCGTCCAGTTTTTTGAATCACTTAATGATTCATTATGCCAAATACTAATAAATGTTCCATCAACATTTTTAACTTCATCAATCAACATCTTAAGTTCATTTATAGCCTCCTGAGGACTTAGATTCATATAATCCTTTAAGGTAGCTTCCATGGCAGTAAAAGGATGAATCTTTAAAGCTGTTTTTAATTCAAGATCGAGATCATAAAAATAAAATGATGTGCATATACTTGATCTAAAGCCGGTTGAAGAGGCATATCCCATGGTATAATCGTCCGAAATATCAAGTTCTATTAAATTTCGATATGTTTCAGGGAACGACAGTTTTAAAAAATGCTGACGACTTTTTGTAACCTCACGTTTCAATATAGATTCTAATCTTCTATTTTCAATTTTTAATTTATTTTTACTTGAGTTAGATCCGAATCCGGGATGAATTCCGACCTCAAAATAATCAGAGATTGATTTTATGAGTGAATGTAATTTTCTATTATTAACCGAAATATTTTTATCATTAAGACCATAGTCGGCAAGCAGAAAAAAATATATGGATTTAAATTTATATTTCTTTTGAAGGGATAATTGATATTCATATGTATCGTATGGATCAGGAATTAATCCAAGCAAAACTTTAGACCTCTCCTTAATATCATCGAAGTTAAATCCAATTAATGACTTACTAAAAGCTCCCAAATTTCTAATAAAGCCCTTTTCCCTATATGCAAACGCATTATCAATATCAAGAGATGAAATAAATTGATATTTCGTTTCCGGAAATGACAAATCAGGAAAACGATCTGTTAATATTTTTTTTAAACATTTTGCCCATAGATTTATCATTGGTTTTTTAATGAAATCATGCTGAAAAGCAAAACTCTCTTTAGCTTCAAATCTATCAAATTTATCTTCAATGTGAGGAAGATACTCTTCATACCTTGAAACTAAGTAAAAACCAGCTGAAAATGGATCAAAGGGAAGGCTAGAATTTTTATTTGTGGGGAAAAAAACCTTTACTCCCTCCCAATCAAAAATATTAATATCCATCTGTTTGATATCATTTTCAAACAATAAAGATTTTGAAAGAAAAAACAATTCATTGGATATAGGGTGAGAAGTATAGCTGATTTTTGGACCATTATATGATTTAAATTCGTCTGAATCATCAGTCAATCGAATATTAAGCCCAAGTATTTCTCTAAAATAAAGAGAAAATATATAATCAACTCTGTTTGTTATTTTATTACAATAAATAAATAACATTATTCGGTTAAATTTAAAACTAATTCATTACAAATAAATTCTGCTGCACGTCCATCACCGAAAATTTGAGGATAGGAATACAGAGATTTTTCAGTTAACAACTTGTATGATTGTATTATTTTCTGCTCATCAGCATCAGCTATTATGGTGTTTCCGTTATTAACCAATTCAACCCATTCTGTCTCTGAACGAAGCACAACGCAGGGCTTTTTGAAGAAATAAGCTTCTTTCTGAACACCGCCCGAATCAGTTAAGATTAGTTTTGAGTTTTTTTCCAGGGCAATCATTTCCAAAAAAGAAGCTGGTGGAAGAATATTAATTTTATTGTTTGAACGAATTATTTCAAATAAACCCTCTTCTAAATTTTTTTCTAGAAGATTTGCGGTCCTTGGGTGCAGCGGTAAAACAATTTTTATATTATTGTCATGAGTAATCTTATTTAATGCCCTGAAAATGGAACTCAAGCGAGAAGGGTCATCCGTATTATTATTTCTATGGATGGTAACCAGTAAATAATCATCTTTTTCTAAATTGTGATCCTTAAGAATGGATGTTTTTTTATCCGCAAGCTCAGAAAAAAACAAACTATTATCGTACATAACATCACCACAACAATATATTTTAGGATTATCAATGGTATATGGCTCCTGGTTATTCACTCTAAAACCTTCCTTAATCAAATTTTCATACCCGGTTTTGGTAGGGGAAAACAATAAAGTTGAGACATGATCGCACATGATTCTATTTATCTCCTCGGGCATAGCTTTATTAAAGGAACGCAAACCAGCCTCAATATGAATTACGGGAATATGAATTTTTGAGGCTGCAATTCCTCCTGCTAATGTAGAGTTGGTATCGCCATATAGAACAATGCCATGCGGTTTTTCTTTAATCAATATTTCCTCTATGCCACTAATCATCATGGCGGTTTGCTTTCCGTGGCTTGCAGAACCAACATTTAAATTATAATTCGGTTGAGGAATACCTAATTCTTCAAAAAACACTTTAGACATGTTTTCATCGTAATGCTGCCCCGTATGAACAATTATTTCTTGAATTTTAGTAGAAAAATTATTTTTTATAGCACGGCTAAAGGCAGCCGCTTTAATAATTTGAGGTCTAGCCCCGATAACAGTAATTATTTTTATCATTTTAATGAGAAAAAAACAAGTTTAAAAAGCCGTTGAATAAATTAAATAAAGTGACAAATTTAGACGATTTATTTATAAAACACCTTCATCAGCAAAACTATAATAACCATTCTCAGTATAGATTATATGATCTAAAACTGATATGTCCATAATTTTCCCGGCTTCTTTCAATTTTTTGGTAATAGCGACATCTTCATCACTTGGTTTTAAATTGCCTGAAGGATGGTTATGACATAAAATTATAGAACAAGCTGAATTTTCAATAGCTTTCATATAAATTAAACGCGTATCGACAACAGTTGCAGTAATTCCACCTTGACTAATTTTAATTGGTTTTATAACAGTATTTGCTCTACTGAGAGTGAGTATCCAAAATTCTTCGTGCGCAAGATCCAACAAAAGAGGCTTTACAATGTCATAAACATCTTTACTGCAGGATATCTTTTCTTGTTTAATTATTTCAGCTTCGTTTCTCCTTCTGCCAAGCTCAAGGGCTGCAATAATAGAAATCGCTTTAGCCTGACCAATCCCATTAAATTTAGTTAAATCATTAACAGAATACTTACCTAGATGGTTTAAATTATTCGATGCTTGATGCAAAATCCGTCTTGATAAATCAACAGCTGATTCCTTACGATTTCCAGATCCAATCAAAATAGCTATTAATTCAGCATCAGAAAGTGATACTCTACCATTTGACAATAATTTCTCCCTTGGCCTGTCATTTTCAGCCCAAGATTTTATGGCTATTTTTTCAACATCATATACTTTCACAAAGTAAAATAATACAAGTAAAATGCCAAAAACCAAAAAACATAAGGCAAAAAAAAAGCCCTACAAAATGCAGGGCTTAATTTAAATTTTAAAAAATTACAAAGACAAAACTTTTCTCATCAACTTAGATTTTAAGTTTGAAGCTTTGTTTTTATGAATAACATTTTTCTTTGCTAATTTATCAAGCATAGCAATAACTTTAGGAAGTCTTGTACTTGCTTCATTTTTATCAGTAGTACCTCTTAAAACTTTAACTGCATTTCTTACAGTTTTAGCTTGGTATCTGTTTCTGATTCTCTTTGCATCGTTGGATCTAATTCTTTTTATCGCCGACTTATGATTTGCCATTTTATAAGTATTTTATTTTTTTATAGGAGTGCAAATATAAAAAAAAATTAAAACTTTCAATACAATTTGGAGTTTATTTTAACAATTTATTTTTTGCAGTGATTTCCAAAATGATATTTAACTAAATCTATTTATAAAATTATTAGTTTTTTAGGCTAATTAGTTAAAAACTAATTGGATTAAAAAACACAAACTATACTAACTTATGAATCTTTTTTGTTCCTCTGTACATTTCAAATTTCATAAACTTGCATTCTAATGGACCATTAAAAACGGTAATTTTACGCGAAGGACGAAGACCTATATGCTTTAAAGCATTAATATTGGAACTAATTACCCAAGCATCATATCCATCATATTTGGATTTTAAGGTGTCTCCAATAGATTTATAGAGTGCAATAATATCATCCTCCTTATCCATTCTTTCGCCATAAGGAGGATTCATAATAACAACACCTCTTCTTTTTGGTGGATCAAACTCCTGAAAAGAAATTGTTTTTACATCAACCACATCTTCTACTTTAGCCAAATGAACATTTTCGACTGCTTTACGCTGAACATTTCTGGATATTTCACAGCCATATATGGCCACTTCTCTATCTTTGATTTTATTTAATGTTGATTCATAAATTAAATTCCAAAGCGTTTCATCATAATTTTTCCATTTCTGAAATGCGTAACTATTCCTATAATAACCGGGAGGAATATTATTAGCATGCAGAGCGGCCTCTATCAAGATTGTTCCAGAACCGCACATACCATCAATAAGGGGTTGATGATACTCCCAACCGCTAAGCAAAACAAGTCCAGCAGCTAAAACCTCATTTATTGGTGCTAAATTAGTTTTGTCTCTATATCCTCTCTTATGAAGAGAATCGCCAGAACTATCGAGAGAGACAATGACTTCCTGACCAGTAATATGTAAATTAATACGTAAATCCGGATCATCAGTATCTACATCGGGTCTATTGCCATCAATTTCCCGAAATCTATCCACGATGGCGTCTTTAGCTTTTAGTGTAGGGAAATTAGAATGATTAAAAATGTCGGAACTTACAACACTATTAATCGCGAAAGATTGGTTAGAAGAAATAAAATCTTCCCATTTAATTCTTTTAATCTTGGAGTACAAATCTTCAGCATTTGATATTTGAAAGCTATCAAATGGGACAAGAATTTTCATAGCAGTGCGCAAACACAAATTAGCTTTGTACAAAAACCCAATATCTCCGATAAAAGAAACGGCTCTGTTATGAATTTCAATATTTTTCGCGCCCAATTTCAATAATTCAGCCGACAAAACTTCTTCAAGACCATAAATGGTTTTAGCAACCATCTTAAATTCCTTATTTAAAAATTCCATAATGTATGATGAATGAAGCTAAGAATAATAAAAAAACAATGAATAAAAATGTGAATAAGCAAAAAAACCCACTTAAAGTGGGCTTTTCCTGATAAAGAATATAAAAACTACTCTGATATTTGAACCATTTTAAAAGGAACATTTATTATAGCTTGGTAATCTTCACCAGCCTCTAACATATCTTCGTCATCTTCTTCGTAATGCCAATTAACTAATACCTGACTACCTTTATTATTTATAGAAACAAGCTTTTTAAAAACATCTAGAATACATTTAGATGAACTTGTATTAAAATATTCGAGTTGAATTACCACATTAGTATTAGATTGGGGAGTGTTTGAATAAGCCTCTAATTGTTCTATAAGAGGTTTGTAAAACTCAATAGAATTTTCAGGTATTGAACGTCCCTTAATTTCTAAAAAACCTTTTGATGGTTCAAATTTTATACTTGGTGTTTTAGGAGTTCCTTCAATTAAAATTGATTCCATAATTAATTTTATTTTATGTTTTAAGAAATTTTAATATTCAAACTAAAGAATGAGTTTTTATCATCAACGGTCATGAAATTATAATTTAACTTTTCACCTGATTTTCTGGCTATGTCAATCATTCCTAGGCCCCCACCGCCTTTATCGGATCTTTCTCCGTTGTTTAAAACTACTTTATAGTAGTCTTTAAGCTCATCTTTTGACATCGAATTTACCTTGTCTAGCCTTTCTTTCAAGAACTCAACATTTTCAGTTACAATGTAGTTTCCTGTAATTATATTATATTGATTGTTAATTTTTCCAATCATAAAAATCGCAGACTGTTTTGAATCCGAATGACTACCTAAAGAACTATCTTCCATGTGGTGATAAAGATTTTGCAAACATTCAACCAAAACATTATAAACCTTCTTTTTAGTTTTAGGTTCTTCTTGCAGATTCTCCATTTTAGACTCCATTATGGAAAGAATAGAAGTCAAAAGCTCTGATGTGATATTACCCTTAAATGAAAGCATAATATTATTACGCTCCATCTTATCGTAAAAATCAAATATATCTAACATCATAGTTTTAAAATTATGCCTTGGAAATACTATTAATAAAACTTGCTACAAATTAAACTAAAAAAATGACAACTAAATCATTTCTAGAATTTAAAGTGAAAATTATTCTAATTTAATTTCGGTAACTTTACCATTAA
>CANHPJ010000101.1 GCA_947462515.1 Bacteroidota bacterium
CAGCTTTCTTCGTTCTTTAAGAATTACATCAGCTGCTCTTGTTGTTAGGTCGTTTGAAATACCTGAGGCAATTCTTGCAAGGGTACCCATGGAACAGGGGCAAATAATCATAATATTGTATTTAGCGGAACCTGAGGCGAATGGAGCGAAGAAGTCGCCTTTATCGAATCGTTTAAATGGAATTTTTTCAAAATCGTTGTCGCCAAGTTCAAATTTCCATACATCCTTGGCGTTGTCTGACATTACCAGGCCAACCTCTTCAATCTGATCTTTAAGTAACTCCAGTTTTTTTAATAAAGTTTTTGCATATATAGATCCACTTGCCCCTGTAATTGCGACAACTATTTTATGCTTTTTTTTACTATTTTGCATTTAGCTTATGTATTAAACTGGTAATTGATTGAAAATGTCATTACAGTATTATATTGCCCTCTGTTGAGCCTGAAAGTGTTGTTAGATAGGTGATCTCTAATGGGTATTATAGAGTTTGAAATTCTCCAGTTCATCAACAGCTTCTCCGTTAGTGGATATTCTATGCCAAGATTTATTCCAAGTTCTTTTTTGAAGAAGGCTCTCTGATAAACTACAGGGCCAACTATGTCATACTCATTGGATTTGATCAGTGCCCCAATGGAAGGGCCGGCTTCGAAAATGAATTTGTTGTTTTTATATCCAAATAAAATTGGAATCTCTATGTAGTCGAGATCCATTTGATAGAAAGTATAATCATTATTATCAGGATCTGCTGTTTTACGACTTCCTTTTTGTGAGAAAATCATTTCTAATCTTCCGCTGAAAACTTCATTCTTAAAGTTTGTTTTTACAAAGCCTCCACCCATAAAACCAAAATGATGAAATCCTGAAGCGTTATCTCCCGAAACCTGACTTGTACTGAGTCCTGCCTTAATTCCTGCTTTAAATTTTGATTGCGCATACATGGAGTTGATCCAGAATACTAATAATAAGACAATTATAAAGCGAAGCAGTTTTACAACAACGCTTTCTTTGTCTATAATTATTTCTCCTATTTCGTTGCGCTTGATCAAAATTTAATCGAATTTTAATTCTTTCAAAAATACAAATTATAATTTCCCTAAAACATGCAATAATCAGACAATATTAACATGCAATGGTTAATTAAATCATTCTTCGTTGTTTTTACCTCAGGCAATATGGTCAATTTTAGTTTGGCATCATTTTAATGTCATTTGATAATGATTTAAAAATTTATTTTCAGATAGATTGCTATTGATTTTTAATTGTTTACAATGGCCAGAGGTAAATTCTTGATTTTTTTATTAATATTTGACATAAGTACACTCTTTGCTCAAGCCACACTGCCATTAAGCAATGATTTTTCCCGAATAAGTAACACTGATAATTGGACAGTCTCTTCAGTTTTTTCAAATACAACCGGATATTATTTTGGTAATGATAATAATCCTTGTGCGGCCAAATTTTCAAAAACTGGAGATTATATTCAGGTTTTTTTCTCAGACATACCAAGTACAGTATCTTATTTTCTGGCTGGAAATTCTTTTTCAGGTGGTAAATTTTCTGTTCTTGAATCTGCCGATGCATCATCCTGGGATACGCTCCATAACCACACGGATTTAAAATCGCCCTATTTACAGTTTACTGATTCATTAAACCCTGTTAGCAGATATGTTAAGTTTTTGTATGTTTTAAAGGTTTCGGGAAATGTGGGGCTGGATGATGTTTTTATAAATAAGGCAGAGAATAAGCCAAGTCAAAATATGAGTTTAAAATATGGTCTAAACAGCTTAAAAAATGGTTCCGAATTAATGATCGGTAATAAATCCTCCATTGAATTAACCCTGCAAAACATCAATTTAAAGGACACTTTAAATCATGTTAAAGTAAATTTTTTAGGTGTCGACAGTGCTGATTTTAGTGTTTCTAATCTGCCGGATTTAATTCAGGTTCAGAATGAACAAAATTTTACATTAAAGTTCAATCCTTCGGTGAAAGCTGGAACCAAAAAAGCGAAATTAATTTTAACCAGTGCTGATTCAATACAAGATCCATTTATAATTTATTTGGTGGGTATAAATGGCTTGTATGCCAGCGAACCCGAAAGTCAACCGGATTCATTAAGTTTTTCGAATATAAAATCATATACATTTGCGGTTGATTTTAAGAAATCACCTGATTTGCCTAGCGGATATTTAGTTTTAAAAAAAACAAAAAGTTATGTATCGGAAGCACCTGCTGATGGCATAACTTATTCCAAAGGTGATTACATTGGACAGGCTCAAGTGGCATATCTTGGTTCAGAATCTTCAATCAATATAACTGGCATTGAGGCTAATACTGATTATTATTTTGCAGTATTTTCTTATAACGACCCTAAGGGGTTTGAAAATTATTTGCAAAGCAATCCCTTAAAAGGAAAAGTAAGTTCAGGTATTACTCTTATTGGGAATTATTATTCCGGGATATTCTCTGATAATAACACCCTACTGTCTGATTTGCAAAACAGAATCAAGGCTCAGGCCATAAAAGTTAAATACGATGATTATGACTCTACCATAATTACAAATTTTGCTTCCAGGGATACTGTTGGGGGTCAAAAAGTAATTACTTGCGTTTATTCAGGGTTTAATTATGTATACGTTCCTCCTTTTAAGTGGGGATACATGAGTCGGGAACATACTTTTGCTCACAGCTGGATGCCGAATGAGGATTTGAGTATGGATTATTATTCTGATTTGTTCAATTTATTCCCAGCAGACCAGGAACATGCAAATATGCTGAGGTCTAATTATCCGCTTGGGGAGGTCGAGATAATTTACAGTAAGTATTTGGACGCTAAGTTAGGTTTGGATAAAGCAGGAAATTTGGTGTTTGAGCCCAGAGACCAACATAAGGGGGATGCAGCCCGAGCATTGTTTTACATGTGTTTGAGATATAATGGTTTAAATGGACTGCAGTGGAAGCTGCCTCCAAATAATTCTTCTCCGTATATCATTCAGGATCAAAGTGTTCTTAAAAAATGGCATTTTCAGGATTTACCTGATTCATGGGAAAAGGCGCGCAATGATTATGTTTTTTCGATTCAAAAGAATCGTAATCCATTTATTGATAGTATTAACTATGCATGTAAAATCGATTTTAAGAAAATGGAGTATATAGAAAAACCAAATGAGAGTTATTGTGCTGTTTTTCAGACTTCAAAGATTGAAGAGGCAGTTGAACAAATCCGTATTGATTTATATCCAAATCTCGATAAAAGGGGAATAAAAATAGTTGTTGGTCTTTCTAAGCCCCAAATGCTTATGTATTCTATTGTTGATCTGTTTGGAAATCTTGTTTGTGAATCGCAATTTAACTTTGAACAACAAGCCCTTGTTTTAAATTTTGATGAGAGTAACTTAACTCAGGGTATTTATTTTTTTTCATTAAAAACTGATCAGGGCATAAAGGTTAAAAAGTTCATGTTAAATTAATTTCTTGATGTTTGATGAAAAAAATGCTATCGATTACCTCTTGACCACAGTGGCGCACCATTTTCATCCCTAAGTCTCAATAATTGATTTTCCTTTTCAATTTCTCTGGCAATAATTACTTCTTTTTGATTCATAATTACTTTCGATCCTAATACTTTTATTTTATTGTTTTCCTTTAGGGTGAATTTTTGTTCGTCGATATAATGTTTTGGACCTAAGTGAATTTCTATGGTGTCTTTCTTATCGCTTTTCAAAATCAGGTGTATTCCTTTTTTCTCCGGTCTTCTAGATTTCACCAATATTACCTGCATGATTTCTCCATTTACCGCAATGATGTTCTTCGAGTCATATATTGATTTATTTGCCTTATTACAACATTGTTTATCAGGAGATTGCTGCCCGAAACCATAGGAAATCATAAATGAAAAAATTATCGTCCACAATGTTTTTATCAATAAATCACTTAGGTAAATCATAATATTTTATTTAAATATAATCTGATCAATAAGCTTGCCAGCAATGAGTTTAAAAGCTAAAAAATGGATAGATAATTGTATTATATAGCAATAATTAATATGGGCTTATGCTGTTGCTTTATCTGCCAATTAATACTTGGTTTTTTCTGCTTTTGGAATTTTCCTTTTTGTTGTTTCAGCAAACCGATGCAAAAGAAATTGTTAGAAAGGCAGATGAAAAGTATAGAGGTTCCAAATCATCTTATGCCGAAATAACCATAACCATTGAGCGACCTAGTTGGTCCCGTCAAATGAGTATAAAAACTTGGACTATGGGAGAAAAATATGCTATGGTTCTAACTACGGCACCTGTTAAAGATAAGGGTACAGCCTTTTTAAAAAGGGACTTGGAGATTTGGAATTGGGTACCGGCAGTTGAAAGAACAATTAAATTGCCACCCTCTATGATGTCTCAATCGTGGATGGGGACAGATTTTACCAACGATGATTTAATCAAACAATCCTCGATAGTCAATGATTATGATCACACTATAATATCCGAGGTGGTAATTGACGATTTATTGTGCTATAAAATTCAGCTTATTCCAAAGCCTAATGCTGCTGTGGTATGGGGTAAGATCATTACATGTATAGATAAAAAGGAATATATGCAAATGAGAGTTGAATTTTATGATGAATATGGGGAGTTGATAAACACAATGAAAAGCTATGATATTCAAGAGTTGGGAGGTAAAATATTGCCAACCAGAATAGAAATGATACCGAGTGATAAAAAAGGTAATAAGACAATTATGAAATATCATGTTTTGAAGTATGATATTCCGATAGATGAGAGTTTTTTTTCCACTTCTAATATGAGAAACCTAAGGTAAAATTATATGCTCTTTAAACTGGCCTGGCGCAATTTATGGCGCAACAAACGCAGGACTATCATCACTTTGATGTCGGTTTTTTTTGCCGTCATACTTTCTATTTCTACCATGGGAGTTAAAAAAGGACTTTATAACCGCATAATTAAGAACTTGACTGAAACCTATGCAGGTTATTCTCAGATACATGCAAAAGGTTATTGGGAGGAGCAAATTCTTGATAACTCAATGGTATGGAATGATTCGGTCAGGAGGTTTCTATCCGAAAATGAAAAGATTAAATCTTTTACCCCCCGAATAGAAACTTTTGTATTGGCCAGCGGTGAAAAAAGTGCTAAAGGTGCTGTTTTAATTGCTATTGATCCAGTTAAGGAAATTCATGCTACAAATCTTAATAATCGGATTATAGCCGGAGATTTTTTGACTGAAGGTGCCAACGAGGTATTGCTTGGTGATAAATTGGCTAAAACTTTGAAATTAAATATAGGGGATACCCTGATTTTGTTGGGACAGGGTTACCACGCTAGTAGTGCAGCCGGAAAATTTATAGTCAAAGGTTTGATACGGCTGCCTTTACCTGAGTTGAATTATCAGGTAGTATTTATGACAATTTTGGATGCCATGAAATTGTTTGATATGCAAAACAGGGTGAGTTCGGTGGTGTTGATTCCGGAAAATCCGGATAAATTAAATAGTTTGATACAATCGCTCAAAAATGAAACAAAAAATGACAATGAGATAATGACTTGGGTAGAAATGTATCCGGAAATACAAAATTTGATTGATGCGGATACCGTGGAGGGTTATGTTTTGATGTTTGTGCTTTATATGATTATAACTTTTGGAATATTTGGCGCTATGCTTATGATGCTTGCTGAGCGGGCTCATGAATTTGGTGTATTGGTTGCCATTGGTATGAAACGATGGAGATTAGGTTTGATAATTGTTATAGAAACACTTATTATTTCTTTGGCGGGAGCATCATTTGGCTGCCTTGCAGGATATCCGCTTATGTATTGGTTTTATGTTAACCCTGTTAAAATGAATGTAGAAGACGAAATGGCAAAAATATACGAGGACTTTGGCTTTGAGCCTATTATACAAACTGCCATTAATCCTGATTTATTTCTGAATCAAACCTTAATAGTTTTTTTAATTGCTTCGGTAATATCCTTATATCCCTTTTTTAAACTTCTCCGACTAGATGCATTAAAATCAATGAGGAAATAATAGCCATATTATGATTGTTAAATTAGCATGGAAGAATGTATGGCGAAATCCAATAAGGAGTTTAGTGGTAATTGTTGCCATAATTCTTGGTTTGTGGGCAGGATCTTTTATTCAGTCTTTTTATTATGGAGCTATAGACCAGCGCATTAACGATGTCATTAAAACAGAAATCTCTCATATTCAAATTCATAATACACGTTTTAACGAAGATTTAAATATCACGTATTTTATTTCAGATGCAGATGCAATAATTGATAGTATTTCAAAAATAGATGCAGTAAAAGCGGTAACCAAACGTAGTATAACTCTTGCTGTAATTAGCACAGCTTCAGGAAGTAATGGGGTTAAGGTGTTTGGGGTTTATCCAAATCAGGAAGCCAAAATCACGGATATAAAAAATAAGATTATTCAAGGAGGTTATTTTGACAATATAAGTCGAAATCCTGTGGTAATAAGTGAGAAAACAGCCAAAAAACTTAAATTAAGATTACGCTCCAAACTAATACTGACATTTACACATTTAAACGGTGAAATAACCAGTGCGGCTTTTCGTGTTAATGGCATTTATAAAACTTCAAATGCTCAATATGATGAGGCTAATTTGTTTGTTAGGGCTGAAGATTTAAATCAACTATCGGTTATTGGCAATTCAGCTCATGAAATAGCTATTCTCCTGAAATCTAATGATGCTCTTGAAACCATTCAAAAAGAGCTGCAAAAAGACTATCCGGATTTAATGGTGGAAA
>CANHPJ010000102.1 GCA_947462515.1 Bacteroidota bacterium
GATTTGATTAGACCAGCCCTTTACCAATCCTATCATAAAATAGAAAATATAAGTTCTGCAGAAAGCCAAGTTGAAAAGTACGATGTGGTTGGACCGATATGTGAGTCGAGTGATTGTTTCGGTAAATCCGTTTTACTTCCTAAAAGTCAACGCAATGACATATTTGCCATAAGGAGCGCAGGAGCATATGGAGAGGTGATGGCTTCCAATTATAATTTGAGAGAAAAACCAAAAAGGTATTTTAGTGCTTAAAAGTGTTTTTTGATTCCATTTATTTTTTATTTCACATTTAATATTGGGCTATTTTAGAATCAACTGATGATTTTATTTTATAACTTTGAAACATAATTACTAACCATTAAATATTTTAAATATGTCTGTATTAGTTGGAAAAAAAGCTCCAAGTTTTAATGCTCAAGCTATTCTTAATGGCGGAGAATTTGAAAAAAATTTCTCTTTAGATCAATTTGTTGGTAAAAAACATGTTTTGTTTTTCTTTTACCCGAAAGATTTCACTTTTGTTTGTCCTACTGAATTGCATGCTTTTCAAGCTGCTTTAGGAGAATTTGAAAGCAGAAATTGCGCCGTGGTTGCATGCTCAACCGATACTGAACAATCTCATTGGGGATGGTTACAAATGCCTAAAAATCAAGGCGGGATAAAAGGTATTACATACCCAATCGTTGCTGATACTACCAAAACCATTTCAATGAATTATGGTGTTTTGGCAGGCGAATATGAATTTGATGACAATGATAATATGGGTGCTAGCGGACCAATGATAGCATACAGAGGTTTATTTTTGATTGATAAAAATGGTATTGTTCAGCACCAAATTGTTAATAATTTTCCACTAGGAAGAAATGTTAATGAGGCCCTTAGAATGCTTGATGCACTTCAATATTTTGAAGAAAATGGAGAAGTTTGTCCTGCTAATTGGCAAAAAGGTGAATTGGCTATGAAAGAGTCTCACCAAGGTGTTGCCGATTATCTTTCTGTAAGTTAATCATATCTAATTCTAAAAAACCTCTTTATTTATTTAAAGGGGTTTTTTTATGCTTTAGTTAATCCCAAAGCCTGTAATTTTTTACAATTATTTAAGATAATTTTATTTCATTGCAAAGATTAACGTAATTTAACTTTCTTAAATTTAAGTGATTTATAAGTAAATATGAATGCCTTTGTTTATTACCTTGTTTTACCTATAATTTATCTTTTTTCTCTGCTTCCATTTAAAGTGATTTATTGGATATCTGACGGTTTTTATGTTTTGTTTTATTATGTTATAGGCTACAGAAAAAAAGTAGTTTTTAATAACCTAAGAAATTCTTTTCCTGAAAAAACCGAACAGGAAATAATAAAAATTGCCAAAGATTTTTACAAATATTTTTGTGATCTTATTTTAGAAACTCTTAAAACACTAACCATAAGTCCTAAGGTTTTAAAAAAACATGTTGTATTTAAGGATACAGCAATATTTAAAACATTATACGAACAAAATAAAAGTGCCATTATTGTTATGGGGCATTTTGGAAACTGGGAATTAGCAGGCGCAGCGTTCAGCCAGCAACCTTTTCATAAACTCTATGTTATTTATCACCCTTTAAGCAATAAATATTTCGATAGATTGTTTTTTTTTATGAGAACAAGATTAGGGAATAAATTATATGCTATGAATGATGTGCTAAGGGGAATGATTAAAGACAGAGATAAAACAACCTTAACTGCTTTTATTGCTGATCAAACCCCTTCTCCTAACAATGCTTATTGGACAGTTTTTTTAAATCAAGATACCCCTGTTTTTACAGGTACCGAAAAAATTGCAAAAAAATTAAATTATCCCATTGTATATGTAACTATAAAGAGACCCAAGCGTGGTTTCTATGAAATAGAAAGTGAATTGCTAGTTTCAGATTCTCTAGGTACTTCAGAAAATGAAATATCTGAATTACATACCAGAAAATTAGAAAAAGATATTATTAACCAGCCAGAAATATGGTTATGGACACATCGAAGATGGAAGCACAAGAAAAAATAAAATAGTACATGATAGAAGAAAAAAAGTTAATTCTTGCAACAAAACCCTTTGCCTGTGAATTCAGAATTAAAAGTTGGACTTATTTGTTTTCAACAATTTTTGTTTTGCTAATTGGTTATACAGCCATTTTTCTATTACCCTATACTCCTACTAAAATTATTTTTAGCCTACTTACCGGTTTAGTTTTAGTTAGATTATTCGTTATTTATCATGATTATTTGCATAAGGCAATACTTCAAAACTCTTTTTTAGCAGAGGTTATTTTCACTGTTTTTGGCCTTTACATACTTGCACCAATAGGAATCTGGAAAAGATCTCATGATTATCACCATCAGCAAAATTCAAAACTGTTTACCTCAAGCATTGGTTCATTTCCTATCGTTTCAAAAGATAAATTTTTTGAATCATCAAAAGTTGAACGATTAATTTATCTATTTGTCAGGCATCCATTAACCATTTTATTCGGTTATATTTTTGCATTTATTTATGGCATGTGTATACAATCTATAATTGCTAGTCCAAAAAAACATATTGATTCTTTTTTATCTCTAATAACTCATTTTGGCATTGGTTATATGGTTTATTTGAATTTTTCTTTCGAGAATTTTTTACTTGGATTTTTATTTCCAAGTTTCATAGCTAGCGCCTTGGGTGCCTATTTGTTTTATGCTCAGCATAATTTTCCTGATGCCAAGTTTGAGGAAAAAAATGGATGGACATACGTAAAAGCAGCCTTAGATTCATCAAGTTATATGAAAATGAGTCCTTTAATGAATTGGTTTACTGCAAATATTGGGTATCACCACATCCATCATGCCAACCATCGTATTCCTTTTTATAGGTTACCTGAAGTATTCGAGAAAATGCCTGAATTTCAAAATCCCGGAATTACATCCTTGCATCCTGTAGATATTATCGATTGTTTAAAATTAAAGGTTTGGGATTCAAAAGCTAAAAAAATGACAGGAATTAAATTTTAAATTAGAATTCAGCTTTTTATTTTAGAATTAATTTTATTTTTTCTGAGTTATTGTAGTTTTGATTTAGGTAAACAAAATAAACACCTGAATTTAAGTCACTTAAATCAATGCTAAACTCGAAATTCCTGAGTGATGAAGCACCTATATCAACCACTTTTACCTCCTGCCCTAACATATTATAAAAATATAATTTTGATTCTGCAACTACAGGCAAAGTACCTTTTATAGTAACATTTTTAACCGCAGGATTTGGAAATAAGTTTATTAAACTAAGTTGGTAGCTTGTTTGGGAATTGTTGTGGAGCGATTCGCAATAATTATTTAAAGTTTGTACTGCTTTATTAACGTTTAACCTGCCTCCAGAGACAGTTTTGTCCATTAAATCAGGAATCAAATCTACCGAACTTAACAAAAAGGATTTCATCAATTTGGTAACAGAATCCGGAAAGATTTTGTACAAATTAATCAAATCATTACAGGCAGCTGCGTACATCAAACCAATTGCCCCTGCAACGTGTGGAGAAGCCATAGACGTTCCACTATCAAAAGCATACAAGCCATTAGGGACTGTTGAATTTATTTGTGTTCCGGGTGCCCCAATATCTATGGTCGTTGAACCATAGGCAGCCGAAGAAAACTTTTTATCCTGATTAGTAGTATTAGTAACAGAAATCAAAAAATCGCTCGGACAAGCTGTTGGAATATCTCCTACTGCGTCGATGTCATAATTTAGATTTGCCGTAGCTACAGCATTTAAAATTCCAATCTTACCCAACGAATCATAAATTGAGCACCACAGCGGATAATTGCTAGGATTACCTTTGTCAACACCAAAAGAGGAGTTTATAGCAACAACAAAAGCACCTTTTAGTCCTTTTGTATCATTAAATAATTTGCGTTGTTCAAAAACATAGGAATAGGCAGCAATAACGGTCGATTCAATAGTTCCAGAACCTTGTACCGGCATAATTTTTAAGTTCCAATTTATTCCTGATACACCTATTTTGTTGTTTCCTCTTGCGGCAATTATACCCGATACATGAGTTCCATGTTTTGCAGATGTTATAGTTTGATTATTTGAATAGCAATTCCAACCGTCAAAATCATCAATAAATCCATTTTTATCATCATCAATATCATTATTTGGTATTTCAGCATAATTTTTCCAAAAATTCAAATCAGGATGGTTAAGTTCAAAACCATTATCTACAACAGCTATTACAATACTGTCATTTTGTGCTGACAATCCACTTTTTACTGTTTCCCAAACATTTGATATTTTGATGTCGGCACCTGGAATACCATTAAATTGACCTGTATTATGAAGAGCCCACTGTGTATTAAAAAGCGAGTCGTTTGGAAGTAATTCTCTTAAAGAGAGTTGATGGTTTAACTGAATAAAACTTATAGATTTATTGTTGTAAAACTCTGAAGAAAAGGATCTTAAATTAATCTTTGAATCTTCAAAAATAAATTTATAGATTCTCCACGGTTTTGAGACAAGCTCTAGTTTTCCCGGTTTGCCTATTTGATTAATAATTTCTTGCTGACTTAAATCCGAATTAATCTGAAATAGAATTTCGCCCTTATTAAAAGGTTCTGTTTGAGCCGATACATTTATAGAATAGGTGAACTCAAGAGCTAAAACCAATAGGAATAAAAAACCTGTTTTTCTATATCGGAGTATTTTCATAAGGTTTTATTAGTCCAAAAATACTATTTTTCCTCTGGTTATTTTTTTATTATTCTTTTCTACTAGTTCGTAAAAATAAATCCCTGTGTTAAAATCGCTCTTATTCAAAACAATTTGAGCGGAATCAATATTTTTTTTATAAAACACACTCTCCCCTATTGAATTATATACAAACAGCGTAAGTTTATTTGTGTATGAATAAAATTCAAAAATTATATTTTGGTTTGATGGGTTTGGAAATACTTTGTAAGATAAATTTTCAATTGGTTTTATCTCTGTTAATTGATTAAAGTATAAGCTATCGCTAGCTATACAACCATATTCATCAGTTCCAATTACGAAATAGTTTAAAGTATCATTACTCAAAGGTGTCATAGGATTTGGACAATCATAGCAATTTAACCCAATTTTGGGTTCCCAGATATAGGAAACAGCACCAGTTGCAATTAATTGATAATAATCTAAGTTTGTTAGTATTTCGAATTTTAATTTTGGATTGCTCACAACACATTTTACAGCTACTAAATTGCTTTTTTTTCCGGTTGATGAGTCATATGCTGCCGCATAATATATAGTAGATTCCTGCAATGGAGGCGTTATTATAGTGTCTCCAATAAATATAGGATCTTGTTTTAAGCTATCATACCAAAATATAACCGCAGATTTTAAATTCGATTTTGCAATTAAATTAAATGGATTGTCTCTGCAATTTGTATCGTTCGATACTATAGGGGGTAGAATTGCATTGCATTGATCAGTTATTCCCAAAAGGGAATTATTAATATTTAAACGACCTGCTGAGACAGTTTTATTTACTAAATCTTTAATTGAATCTGTGCTGTTAATTATAATGTTTTTAACCAATAGAGAATATTCCATTGGATTTTCCTTGTATTTTTCAATCCAATCTTTACAGGCGGCAGCATACATAAGTGCAACAGCTCCTGCAACATGAGGAGAAGCCATGGATGTACCGGTCATATTCTGGTATTGATTTCCCGAAACCGTAGAGTATATATTTGTACCAGGGGCTCCCAAATCAATCATTTTTGATCCATATGCTGCACCATAATATTTTTTATCCTCTGAGGTCGTATTTGTAACTGTAATTAGAAAATCACTGCTGCATGTAGTTGGAATATCACCCAACTGATCTACATCTACATTTAAATTTGCAGTTGCCGCAGCACTAAGTATACCAATAGATCCAAGAGAATCATAAATTGAGCACCAAAGCGGAAAATCATTAGGTTTTCCATAATCAACACCAAAAGAGGCATTTGTTGAAACAATAAATGCCCCTTTTAAACCATTTGTTTCATTGTATAATTTTCGCTGTTTAAATACATAACCATAAGCTTTAATGACTATTGATTCATCGTCTGAATCTCCTTGAACCGCCATTATTTTCGTATTCCAATTAATTCCTGATACACCTATGCTATTATTTCCTTTTGCAGCTATAATTCCGGAAACATGTGTGCCATGGGAATCACTTGTTATTAATCCACTGTTATTATAAACATTCCAACCATTGACATCATCGATATAACCATTTTCGTCATCATCAATGCCATTATCTGGAATTTCGTTATGGTTTGTCCAAAAATGCACATCCTCATGATTCAGATCAAATCCTGCATCTATAACTGCAACAACAATAGAATCACCATCAGCTGTTATTCCACCTGTTGAAATTGTCCAAGCCTCCGGAGCATCAATATCCGCGTCATTTATTCCATTGGTCTGACCAGTATTATTCAAATTCCATTGCTTTGGATATTCAGGATCATTCGACAATAAGCCTCGATGCGACAAAATATGATTGTACTGAACGTGTTTTATAAAAGGAACTTTTTTTAACTTATTAATTATCCATTTTTCATCTACCAAAGTCGAGTTAAAACCAATTTTAATAAGATTGAATTCAGGAATTAAAACATCAAGTAATTTTAATTGTGGGTAGGCACTTATTAATTTATCCTTGTCATGAAAATCATAAAGCTGTATTA
>CANHPJ010000103.1 GCA_947462515.1 Bacteroidota bacterium
ATCATATTTTGAACCAGTGTCAAAACTTCCTCTATCTTGTCAGAATCATAATAACAATAGGGCAATTTCAAAGTGTCGTTCCTTTTGCTGAAAAGTGCAAATGCAACTATCTTATTTTGAGCGTTTCGCAAAACAATCGGAATATATTTAAATTCATTAGCTACAGATGTGAAATGATATTTTGAACTCAATGGATCGCTATTTAAACCACTTAACACCCAAGGAAAATTTAGTATCCAATTTAACTCCTCTTTTGATCGTTGAAATAATTCATTTTTATTATGTTGTGATATATATGTTTGAAGTTCTGAATCAATTTGGTTTACCTTTTCTGCTGTCAAATTGATTTTGCTTTTCTTTGTGAATATTAATTTTAAATTGGCGTATATATTCAATCCTCCGTCTATGCACCCTAATAAATAAATAACATTTTTAAACCATTCTTTCTTTTCAGGTAAAATTCTCCCAAGTTCTGATTTCATGTATATCCGAATTCCTTCTTTTATAATTAAGTCATTAAAAATTCCGGTTTTATCATACAAGCCTTTCGCAGAAGAAGTAAATTCAGTTACCAAAATACGCGAATTCCATTTTTCAAAACATATCTCGAGTAATTTTTGAGCTACCTTTTTACCTCTTGATTCAGGATGAATCCATAAGCAGCTTAAAAATCCGCCTCGCTCAATATTTCCATTTATTCTTAAATCTTCAGGCAGCACTCCCAAATAACCTAGCATATTCTTACCCTCATATGCAATCAAAAGAATGATATCATTTTCTTGTAATCTAGGATTATTTAGATGTGAAATTGCTCGATGCAATGAAATTGGAATAAAGGCAAGTTTCTGATATTCATCAGACTTTATAAATTCTGCCAATTTATCCCCGTTAAATGTTTTTACTTCTACCATTTATTATTTCTTAATCAATGACTTCATTTTTGAGTAAATTATTGCGGACTTAATTATTTTTTCAGCAGATAATTTTTCAAGTTCTAAGGGCAATCTATGAAAATGCTGCCTCATTCCGGTTTGCTTTAGTCCCGCACATGCAAATGTGATATCAATGGTTTTGTTTTTGAAAATTGAATCGAAAAAACTTTTTCTAACACCATAATCTGTGAAGGGAAATGCAAATGTCCTGTATTGTAATTTAAACCTTTGTTGAATAAAATCCATACTTTGTTTCGTTTGCAAGATTTGATCTTCTATTGAAATTGTCTGATACTCTGGATGATTGCAACTATGCGCTCCAAAGTAAAAACCCTGTTTAATAAGTGAATCAATTTGCGTAGAAGTTAAATATGGTTTGTGATTTAAAAGGAAGGCATTAAAATCTTCTTCTAATATAGGTTCTAATTCGTCTAAAATATTGCGCTTAAGATAGTTAACATTCAAAAGGTTTGTTAATGTATTGCCGGAATTAAAGTTGTTTATATTCCACTCAATTACTTGTTTATCCTCGTTTTTTTTAGGATTTAATTTAAGTGCATCAATTAATAAACTTACTTTATAGCGATAAAATAATTCTCTATTATCAATAAAATCGCTATTCAAAAAGCAAATTGCCGGAATCCCTTTTTCAAGTAATATGGGTGCTATGTAATTGTAGAATTCACTTAATCCGTCATCAAAAGTTAGTAAAAAAGAGTTTGGTTTTAACTTTGTTTTCTTAAATACATGAGATTCAAAATCCTCATATCCTATTGGATTAAAATATTTCAATAAAAAATCAAGGTCTTTTTTAAATGAATCGATAGACTTTACAGGGTAAAGATTTCTTATGTGTGGTAAAGGCTTATCTGATACGGTATGATAAACAGGTATTAAGGGAGTTTCTTTAAATCTGCCAAGCAAACTCGAAATAGGTACTATTCTGCTAAATAATTGGGTATTCTTAATGAAATGTTCTCTAAAGCCCGCCATCAGCAATGTTTTAATTGTTTATTATTGAATTTAAATTTCCACCAAAAAGTTGAATTGACAATGAATAAATTAATAAAATTGACCCTAATCATTTTTCAGAACATCTCGCATATGGATTTTTCTACACCTTAAAAATAGTTTTTTTGTCTTTGGTTCGAATAATTAAATCTGTTTTATAATACAATGCTTTATCCGTCAAATTTCATAGTGAACCTAAAAACACCTTACCCTGCAATGTTAATATTCTCAAATGGAGCATATGAAAATAACAATTATATTACTCCTCAAAAAAACTCATAATATCCTGTTTTAAAAACTCTATCGGAAAATTTTATGCTTAGTAATGTTTTGTATAAACTCATTGAATTTCGATATACATATTTTTTGGAGTAAGTGACATTTATGGTGGTAACTTTTAGATGTTTTTTTTCGTCAGAACATTGAACAAGGGCTTTGTTTTTGAATATATGCACCGTCAAATATTTCCATTTTTACATACACGATATAGCTAAACGTAACTAGATCCTATTTCATCCAACTCTCTGGAATAACAACCAATGAAGAAAAGTAAACCACACATCGATCATTTTGATAGTTTTTTGGTTTTTCAGAATTCATTGCGCCTTCAAAAATTCCTCATTAAAGTTCTTTATTTAGCTTTTTTTGATATACAATATGCGTAATTTTAGTTCATAACCTTTCATTTTCTTCAATGCTAGAAATAATAAGCATTTCAAAAGTTTTTACCAATATAAATGTCAATTAGCCCTCATTTATTTTTGTTTTGCAATTACAATAAAGACTGCTTACAACATTAAATCGCTGAAAGGCCTTTTCAATATTGGTTTTAGAAGTTTTTAGGAACTATTTTGTCCATTAACCCTAACTCTTCGTTTCTTAAAGGCAATGATATTCAGCTTTACTGTGGTTTTCGCCACCATGAATGTCCATTAACACCAAATGTCAATGAATCCTGTTTTTTCATATCGTGGCACAGTTTCAGTTTTTCCAAAGATTAAAACTTTGGTCATGTTTTGAAACTTTTGATAAGGGCTTAAATTTAGAAACGTTTTGAAATTTCTAAATTGTAATATCGGGTAATTTAAAAAGCCAATGCATTGATTTTCAATCAACGCATTGGCTTTTGATACAATACATTTGTTAAAACACTAAACCTAAAAAATTTTTCTGTTTAATATACAATAGCACTATGCGATTATTACTCCACTTCCCTGTTATAATTAATTCAGCATTAAAGTTTTAGTGAATTAAAATTTTCTTTTCAACTGTATCAGTCCCGCTTGTTACTTTTATGAAATAAATTCCCGCCTTATGACTCGATAGATCAATGGGTTTTGTGTTTCGAATTGAACATTCATTTATAAACTCTTTTTGTAAAATTTGTCCTAACTCATTTATTACTTCAATATAAACTGTTTTTCCCGAACTAATTTCTAACATAAACTTTCCATTACTTGGGTTTGGATAAGTTTTAATATTGATTTCTGTTTTGTTTTCCGAAATACCTGATAAAATTACATTTACAATTTCAGAAACATTTGTACAGCCAAACTCATTTTTAACCACTACTTTATATATTCCGCTTATTCCATTTTTGAGATATTCTAAATTGGCTCCGCTTATAATAGAGTCATTCAAATACCATTGATTATTTAATTTTGAGCTCGACACCAGTGAGTCCTCAAAAATAGTTATTACAGGTATTTCGGGATTCGGATTTACATATATAGTATCTGTTATTGTTTTTGAACAACCATTAATGGTTCCCCTTACACTAAAAATTGCGATTAGATTTGTGTCTACTGTTATAGAGGAACTCGTATCTCCATTACTCCAAAGATAAAAATCTGCTCCACTAACATTTAAAGTCGCCTTCTGCCCCATGCATACCGATTGAGATGATGATTCCAGATTTGGAAGATCGTTAATCTTTATTTCCTTGGTTATAGCATCTCCACTTCCTTTTGAATTAGCTGCAGTTAATGTTATTTTATAGATTCCTGCCTTTGAAAAATTTACCTTTGGACTTTTTTCTTTAGAACTGCTTGGGGTTCCGCCTGCTATATCCCAAGTCCATGATGTAGGAGAATTTGTCGAATAATCGTCTAAACTAATTTCTACTCCCACACACAAGCTATCCTCCGGGATCGAAAAGTTGGAGGAAGGCACATTTGCTATTGGCTCCTGGGTGATTTTGGTTAAAAACATATCTGTTCTGCTATAAGCTGATAGAGATGTCTCTCCAAATTTCCCTCCATCTAAAAGTGCACCTGTCGCATATACAACCCCCGAAGGATCTGCAAAAATAGCATCTCCAGACTCGTAACCTAAATCTTCAAAAGCATCTGCAGCTCCCCCCACTGTAAGTGCCCATCTAAAATTACCTTCATTGGTTAAACTCGCCATGAATATGTCCGACTCATCAGCCGCTTTTAGGGTAGTTGACCCAAAATATGCTGTCCCTCCAAATTGTCCTGTTATATATACATTACTTCCATCACATCCTATTCCCCTTGCTCTATCTACAGCACCACCGCCTGCTTTTTTTAACCATTGAATATTCCCAGATGCATCATAGCAAGCAATGAAAATATCATTTTGACCAGTTGTCGATATTCCCATTGACCCAAAATTGGCATATGCATTAAACTCACCGGCTACAAATATTTTACCACTATTGTCCATAGTAATTCCCCAAGCTAAATCATCATAATCACTCTTTCCCGTTCTAACCCATTTAAGATTACCATCAGTATCATATTTGGCTATAAAAGCACTGTAGTATAGATCCGAACAGATTAATTTATTCGACCCAAAAATAGCTCCGTTCTTATATTTGCCGCATACGTATGTGTTCCCCTCTGCATCACTTTTTATACTCAAGGCTTCATCTTTCCCTGGCCCTCCTGCTTTCTGTACCCAAATAAAATTCCCCTTCGAATCGTATTTTGCAACGAACATATCTTTATCCCCGTTCGCTGTGATAGTTGTTTTTCCGCCAAATGAAACCGTCCCCTCATATTGTCCGCATACATATACATTACCGGAGGCATCATAACTTATACCAACAGCCTTGTCATTTCCTGTGCCGCCTTCACTGATGGCCCAGGATAAATTCCCATCTAAATCATATTTTGCAACAAAAATATCATTATCTCCCTTTCCATGAAGTTTAGTGTTGCTGCCATTGAAATTTATTGTGCTGCCACCCTCTATTTCTCCCGCTATATAAACATAATTCTTTCCGTCGCTTGCCAAAGCTTGAGCATAATCTCCATTTGGCCCTCCTGCTGTCTTTATCCAAATTAATGAACCCGATGAACTGTACTTAGCAAGATAGATATCGTGATTACCGGCGCATGGAATCGTTGTGCCACTGAAAATTGCGTTTTGTTCGTATTTCCCTGCAACATAGATGTTTCCGGATATGTCAGTAGAAAGTCCATAACCATAATCATATTCCCATAATCCTTCTCGTTTGGCCCAGGAAAAATTTTGTGACACACCAAAATGGTAAATCAACAAATTCATTAAAATTAATAAGTATATTTTTTTCATCTTTTTATAGTTTTTTTATTAATTCACTAAAAATTCATGCCATTGTTTTTAGCTTAATTTACAATCATTCCTTTTTATAAACTCCAACAAGCTCGCCTGCAGCAATTATATGGCCTTGCATAGCCTCCAGTAAATCTTCTTTTGAACTATTTCCTGCTAAGTCTAAAAATGAATCCAAGGCATAAATCTTAAAGAAATATCTGTGGCTTCCTGATGGTGGACATGGACCATCATATCTGTTCTGCTTAAAATCATTTACACCTTGTATCCCTTGATTGATTCCTTCCTTTATTGTTATTGTGGGTTTAATGTTCCACATTATCCAATGTACCCAGGTTTTTATTTTGGAATCCGGGTCATCCATAATAATTACAATGCTAACTGCTTCCTTGGGCAAATTTTCAATCCCAAGTGATGGGTTTATATTTTGTCCATCGTAGGTGTATTTCGAAGGTATCGCCCCATGATCTTTAAATTCAGTACTGTTGATTTTTAAAGTTGATATTTTTGCTTCTGTTTTTTCCATTTTATTCCTTTTTAGTTTTTGAAATCTTCAGGATAGTTAATCTTACTTCCTTTAAAATGGATAGGCAAAAATGTTTCCATATTTTATTTTTCAGCTGTTTAATTCAATGCTTGAAAAAACGGCATTTTTTTTAGCATTGTTTTAATAAATGATTTCAAGTTCATTTGGTTCAGAAAAAAACATTGCTTGTTTAACATGTAAAAAATAGATCTATGAAAAAGGAAGTGAAAAACATTAAAAAGAAAAAATTAGAGCGTGATTTGGAAGATGATTCTCTTTATCCTATCGATCAACATTCGGAGGAAGTGTTATTGAACGATCTCGACGAATTATCTGAAGGAAATGATCCTGTCGAAATGGATATATTGGAGGCCGATAAGATAGTTTTCGGTTCATCTTTTTCTCCTATGGATGGTAATGATGGTGACGAGAGCGAGGATGTTGATGATTTACCTGATGAACTAAAAAAAGTAGGACATCGTTTCGACCAGACATTGTCCTCAGGAGGCAGAATAAAGGAAGAATCTGAGGAATGGCAGGATGGGTTATTTATTAATGATATGGATAATGTTGGTATGGGATTCGGAGATAATGATTACGCTGAGGAATGGAATGATTATGATTAATTTA
>CANHPJ010000104.1 GCA_947462515.1 Bacteroidota bacterium
GAATATGCTAAACATCCCTATTTACCTCTACGAAGCAGCTCAAGTAAATCCTGATAGAACAAATCTCTCTGTTATACGCGCTGGTGAATATGAGGGTTTCTTTAAAAAAATTACGCTACCTGAATGGAAACCGGATTTTGGACCTTCAGTATTCAATTCAAAAACTGGCGCCACAGTTATTGGCGCAAGAGATTTTTTAGTGGCCTATAACATAAACCTGAACACGACGTCTACCCGAAAAGCTAACTCCATTGCTTTTGATGTACGCGAAGCCGGCAGAGTAATGCGCGAGGGAGATTCTTTAACAGGAAAAATTGTAACCGATGAAAAAGGAAACCCTATAAGTATTCCTGGCTCTTTAAAGGCAGTTAAAGCTATAGGTTGGTATATAGAGGAATACAAAGTGGCACAAATCTCTATAAACCTCACTAACATAAATATCACACCCATACATGTGGCCTTCGATGAAGTTTGCAAAAAAGCAGAGCAAAGGGGAATAAGGGTTACGGGTTCTGAATTGGTGGGCCTCGTACCTCTGAAGGCCATGCTGGATGCAGGAAAATATTTCCTGAAAAAACAGAAAAGATCGGTTGGTGTTTCTGAAAAAGAACTTATTCATATTGCTGTTAAATCGCTTGGCCTAGATGAACTTGGCCCCTTCGATCCTGAAAAAAGAATAATAGAATACATGCTTAAAGGCAAAGATTCAGCCAAACTGGCCAACATGACCCTTATTGAATTTGCCGACGAAACAGCCTCTGAGTCACCTGCCCCGGGCGGCGGATCTATCTCTGCTTATATAGGTTCATTGGGAATCTCCTTAGCCACGATGGTAGCTAATCTCTCCTCACACAAAAAAGGATGGGATGACCGGTGGGAGGAATATTCCATTTGGGCTGAACAAGGCCAGCATTACAAAGACGAACTACTGAAATTGGTTGATGAAGACACCAATGCCTTCAACAAAATAATGAATGCATTCAGCCTTCCTAAAGGAACCGATCAAGAAAAGCAAACAAGAACGGATGCTATTCAGTCGGCTACAAAATATGCCATCGAAATCCCTTTTAGAGTCATGGAATTATCCTACCAATCCATTGCTGTTATAAAAGCTATGGCCGAGATTGGAAATCCCAATTCTGTCACCGATGCCGGTGTTGGTGCTCTCTGTGCCAGATCTGCTGTAATTGGAGCCTTCTTGAATGTTAAGATAAATGCTTCCGGCTTAAATGACAAAGATTATGTTAGGCAAATATTAGAAAAAGGGAATTTAATTGTTGAAAAAACAAAAGAACTTGAAAGAGATATATTAAGTATTGTTGAAAGTAAAATTTAAAAAAAGAGCCGTTTCAACGGCTCTTTTTTTTATCCTTCAAATCATCAAAAATCCGTGAAATATTTTTCACACTTCAAACAACTTTTTAATAAAAAATGCGTATTAAGAATGTTACCATAATACACATTAAAGAGTTTAGAACATGTGGCAAAAAATTAAAAACAGCCAATCATTCAAAAGAGTTTTTTATTTTTTTCCCCTTCAGTTGCTTTTTGTACATCTGAAAAAAAATCAGGTGCTTTTAATTTTTTGGCTTTTAATTTATGGATTTATATCCGGTAACATAGCAGAAAAATATGGCGCTTCCAACTTGTTCCTGCATCCAGAATACCTCGGGAAATCAGACTTCTGGTCTTATTTAATTGTTGGTTTTGCCTTTGGTGGGTTTATTATGGCATATAATATTTCCAGCTATATCATCAATGGCTTCCGATTTCAATTTCTAGCTACTCTTTCAAAACCGTTTCTAAAATACTGCCTCAACAACGCATTATTACCTCTTATTTTCATCATTTTTTACATAATAAAAATTGTTGAAACACACATCAGCGAAGGCTATAACTCAAACATTACGATCATTTTAAACATAATCAGCTTTATTACCGGAAACTTGTTTTTTATTTTCCTCTCTCTTTCCTATTTCTTAACCACCAATAAAGATATTTTCAAACTATTTGGAATCATTACCGATGATGGATATGGCTCCAATGCCAACATAGCCAATCCTGTAAAAGATGTTTTCCATAAAAAAGAAAAATGGCTTAATAATTCCACTAAGACCAAGGAATGGAAGGTCGAAACTTATTTGACTCAACCGTTTAAAGTCTCCTTGGCCAGAGACTGCAGCCATTACGACAATAAAATGCTGGAAGGAGTTTTTCACCAGAATAATATCAATGCCGCCTACTTTCAAATTGCTGTTATCATATCGCTTCTGGTGCTTGGCTTTTTCAGAGAAGTTAGAATTTTTATGATTCCGGCCGGCGCAACAGTTTTTTTACTTTTCACCATGCTATTAATGCTTGCCAGCGCCTTGCACTCATGGGTTAGAGGCTGGTCAACTTCAATTTACATTGCCCTATTTTTACTTTTTAATTTTATCTCAGGCCAAGACTTTTTCAACTACGAAAACCAAATTTTCGGAATGAATTACAACACGGAAAAAGTAATTTATTCTAATGAAAATCTTTTAAAGCATGCCAAAGACAAAAAAGTTCAACAAATAGATTTTGAAAACAATATCGAGATATTGAATAAATGGAGAATAAAAAACTCTACCAACACCATCGAAAGACAAAAAAAACCAAAATTCGTAATTGTATGCTCCAGTGGTGGTGGCTTAAGAGCTTCTTTATGGACTTTGCATTCGATACAACATGCCGATAGTATTTTAAAAGGACAATTACTCAATCACACCCAAATGATGTGCGGGTCATCAGGCGGGATGATAGGAGCTGCTTATTTGAGAGAAATTTACCTTAGAAGTCAAAACGACAAGTCAGTTAAAATTCATAATCCCCTTTACAAGGAAAAAATTGCTCATGACCTGCTCAATCCAATAATTTTTACTGCTGCTGTTAATGATATGTTCATTCGACTGCAAAAGTTTAAAGATGGCGAATATACCTATGTGAAAGACAGAGGCTATGCCTTTGAAAAACAACTAAATCAAAACACAGATAATTTTCTAAACAAAAGACTCCGAGAATACCACAAACCCGAAAAAGAAGGAAAAATTCCACTTTTGATGTTTACTCCTACTATAATTAATGATGGCAGGAGATTATTGGTGGCATCGCAGCCTGTATCATATATGACTAATAATGAACCTCTTCAAAACATGTCAAATATTCCTTTACCCGAAACAATTGAATACAGTAGATTTTTTAAAAACCAGGATGCTGACAACATCTGGTTTACCAGTGCTTTAAGAATGAATGCCACATTTCCCTATATATTCCCGGTTGTATCGCTGCCAAGCAAACCCGCTATTGAAATTATGGATGGTGGTATCAGAGATAATTATGGTATTAAAACTGCTCTCTTATATCTTTTTAAATTTAGAAACTGGATAAGTTCCAATACAAGTGGCGTAGTAATTGTTCAAACCCGCGATAAATACAAAGAACTTGAAGTAGAAAACAACCCGACTAAAACTAATTTCCAAAGTCTTACAGGCCCTCTAGGCAGCTTTTATGGCAACTTTGATAAAATTCAAAATTTCAACAATGACGAAGTTCTACAATATGTAAGCGCCTGGTTTGATGGCCAAATTGACGTTGTTGATTTTCAATTAAAAAACGATGAAAAACTGAAAATCAGCATGAGCTGGCACCTAACTCCTCAAGAGAAGAAAAATGTCATAGAAGCCATCTACCTGAAAGAAAATCAAGATGCAATAAAAAAATTACAAACGCTTCTTAATTAATTTCCGAAGCAAAACAATCAAAAAAAACAAAATTGAAAATTTTGTTTTGTGGAAAACAAAGCATAAAATTGCATTAACTAACCTATACTTATTACTTATGGTAACTAAAGTAACTTCGGGCGTAAAAATAAGTGTTGAAACTTTATACAGGAATGCCCTATCTAACCCACAAAAAAATCACTACTTTTTTTCATATAAAATCACCATTGAAAACTTAACTGATTGTGAAGTTAAATTATTAAAAAGACACTGGCAGATTTTTGATTCTTCGGGAATATACAACGAGGTAGACGGTGACGGCGTTATCGGAAAAACCCCTTCAATAAAACCGGGTGAATCATTTGTATATGAATCTGGATGTAACCTGACATCGGACATTGGAACAATGTATGGCAATTATGTGATGGAAAAAACTCTTGACAAAACCCAATTTGAGGTTCAAATACCTGAATTTTTATTGATAGTTCCTGCCAGATTAAATTAGTTAGTTAAAAACTTTAAAACTATTGATTTTGCTTTTTTTCTCTAAGTATTAAAAATACTTTTTATTTGGTTTTTATTTATATATTTTTGAAATGCCAACCCAATTAAAAATGGTTGGCATTTCTGTTTCTATTTTTTATAAACTTTAAATATTTTCATTAAATGCCTAAAGGAATTTACAATGTCCCTAAACCGGTTAATGAACCGGTTAAATCCTACGCTCCCGGCAGCCCGGAAAGAAAAGAACTAAAAGAAAAAATTGCTGAACTAAGAGCATCAACCGTTGATGTTCCTATGTATATAGGTGGCAAAGAAGTTAAAACAGGTAACACTGCTAAATTATCTCCTCCTCATGATCACCAGCATGTGTTGGGTCATTATCACAAAGGCGACAAAACCCATGTGCATCAAGCTATTGATGCTGCTTTGGCTGCTAAAGAAAAATGGGCCAACTTGTCTTGGGAACACAGAGCATCTATATTTTTAAAAGCCGCAGACTTACTAGCTGGACCATACAGAGCAAAAATCAATGCTGCTACCATGTTAGGACAATCAAAAAATGCTTATCAGGCAGAAATTGACTCAGCCTGCGAACTGATCGACTTCTTGAGGTACAATGTAAGTTATATGACCGAAATTTACAGTCAACAACCCGGATCTAATCCTGGAATGTGGAATAGAGTTGAGCAGAGACCTCTGGAAGGATTTGTTTTCGCCCTAACTCCTTTCAACTTTACCGCTATTGCCGGAAATCTGCCTTCATCATGCGCCTTAATGGGCAATACTGTTGTTTGGAAACCTTCCAACACTCAAATATATTCTGCTAATGTGATCATGGAAGTTTTCAGAGAAGCCGGATTGCCTGATGGGGTTATCAATCTTATATTCGTTTCCGGACCGGATGCTGGAGATATTATTTTCTCTCATCCTGATTTTGCCGGCATTCATTTTACAGGTTCTACAGATGTTTTTAGAGAAATCTGGAAAACTATTGGAAATAACATACACCTCTATAAAACATATCCTAGGATAGTTGGAGAAACCGGAGGTAAAGATTTTATTGTTGCGCATTCTTCTGCAAATGCAAAAGAGGTTGCAACAGGCATTGTAAGAGGTGCGTTCGAATTTCAAGGACAAAAATGTTCCGCCGCCTCAAGAGCATATATTCCAAGTAATTTGTGGGAAGAAGTTAAAAATTACATCATTGAAGATATAAAAAGTATCAAGGTAGGACCTACTGAAGATTTTTCAAATTTCGTTAACGCCGTAATCGACGAAAAATCTTTTGACAAACTAGCCGGTTTCATTGACAGAGCAAAATCAGACTCTAACGTAGAAATCGTTGCCGGTGGTAAATACGACAAATCTAAAGGATATTTTATTGACCCTACAATCATAAAAGTCAACGATCCTAAATATGTAACAATGTGTGAAGAATTGTTCGGCCCCATATTAACGCTATTCGTTTATGATGCTGATAAATTCGAAGAGACGTTGAAACTTGTTGATGAAACTTCAATTTATTCTCTTACTGGAGCAATATTCGCAAAAGACCGATATGCTGTAGAAACCGCCACGAAATTACTGGCTAACGCTGCTGGGAATTTCTATATTAATGATAAACCAACGGGGGCCGTTGTTGGCCAGCAACCATTCGGTGGTGCAAGGGCTTCTGGCACCAATGATAAAGCCGGTTCAATGATTAACTTATTGCGCTGGGTTTCTCCCAGAACTATCAAAGAAACATTCGTAACACCAACTGATTACAGATATCCTTTTTTAGCTCAGTAAATTGTAGAATATATTTCAAAATGTATTTTGAATTTTTAATTTTCTTTATCTTGTTTTAAGAAAAGATTAAAAAAATATTATAAAATTCATTCAATTATCTTTGACTTATTAAAAAAAAAAAATTAGTTTTAAAGAATCAATCTAAATAACGACTATATGAAAAAAATACTTACAACCTTATTGTTTGCCTTCACTTATGTGATTGCAAGTAAAACTCAGGCTCAGGTTAGTTTCACTGTTAAAAACCCTGCCAATTTAGCCGGATCTTATAACTTCGAAAAAACTGCTGGCTGGGGCGCTTTATTAGATACCATTGCCATAACAGACACGCTTATGGTTGCAAGAGACAACTCTTTGGCCGATTCATGCGCCTGTGAAGCGATTGACACCACTAAAGTAAATTTAAAAGGTAAAATTGCTGTTATTTACAGGGGTACATGTAACTTCTCGATAAAAGCAACAAATGCTCAAAATGCAGGTGCTGTAGGTGTAATCATCATACAAAACAGACCTGATCCAATTTTCCCAATGGGAGGAGATGGAGACATTACCATCCCTGTAATAATGCTTAGTCAGTCTGATGGTGCGCTTTTGAGACCC
>CANHPJ010000105.1 GCA_947462515.1 Bacteroidota bacterium
CTGCTTCAATTGCAGGGATGCTTTTAACAACTGAGTGTGTTTTAGCTGACGAAAAAGAAGAAGCTTCTGCTGGAATGCCAGGTGGTATGCCAGGAATGGGCGGAATGGGTGGAATGATGTAAAATCAAACGCTAAATAAAATAAAAAAAACCTCCGGAAATTCCGGAGGTTTTTTTTATTCAAGAAAATTTACTCTTTACATTTTGTTGTCATCTCAAAAAATAGAATAAGACGACTCTTATTTTAAACAAAAATAAATAAAAAATCTTGGGAGAGTTACTAACATTTTTGACTCAAAGAAATTAACAAATTTCCCTTGTCAAAAGAATTGAAACAAATGATCTAAAAAAACAATAATTATTTTTTATAAATAGGAACTGTTGAACACGCCTCGCCATACATGACGCTTTTAGCTATAGGTTTTAGCATAGAAGTTAACTTAACATAAGCAGAAACTGGCACAGGATACTTACTGCATCCTTTTATTATTATTCGTTCATCTTGGTAATCTGTTAAACTCAAATTACTCAAAGCTTCCGAAAAAATTACTGTTTCAAGAGTTTCCAGATTTCCAAAAACCACTTTTTTAGCATAAGGCTCAAGAGCTGTGGCCAACAACATATATGACCAAATGGGAACTATAGCATCAGCAGTGCAAACTAAAGACACATATTTATCAGAATAAACCGACCAATCTGTTGCCTTAATAAATTCTCTAAAATCCTTTTCTTTTAAAATTAGTCCCTGAAATAAAACACTGGCAATATCAAACGAAACTCTTTCCCCTTTAGGATAAAAATCCTCCAAGTTAAAGGTAATCAAACCACTTTTCTCTACTTTGTTTTCTATCATGATTATAAGAAATGTGTTTTTTAAAATGTTTCTGATTTTAATTTGAAGCTAGTTTAATAAATTATCCCAAATCAGTTTAATTAAAACAGAATTTTTATTCTTTTATTACATAAAACCTAGTTCCAACTGAGCCTCCTCGCTCATCATGGATTTTTCCCAGGGCGGGTCAAAAGTAATCGAAACTTTCACTTCATTTACTTCTTCCAAAGCTTTTGTTTTAGACTCTACTTCGCCAGGCAACTCCTCTGCAGAAGGGCACGAAGGAGAAGTTAAAGTCATTTTTATATCCACATTATTTAACTCGTCGATATTTATTTCATAAATCAAACCCAACTCATAAACATCTACCGGAATTTCAGGATCATATACAGTTTTAATTGCTGCTATAATTTTATTTTCAAGCTCTTTTTTACTCATGACTTTTTAGTTTGAAATATTTGATTTATTGCACTAAAATAAAACTTGTTTTAGTGCCCTTGTTTGGATTTAAAAGCTATTCCGTATATTTTCATCTGCTTTATCATGGATACCAATCCGTTTGAACGAGTCGGAGACAAATGCTCTTTTAAACCAATTTGATCAACAAAATAAAGATCCGAATTTAGAATTTCATCAGGTGTGTGCCCTGATAAAACCCGAACCATTAAAGCAACCAGCCCCTTGGTGATAATGGCATCGCTATCAGCGGAAAAAACCAATTTTTCACCATCCATTTCAGCGTGTAGCCATACTTGAGACTGGCAACCTTTTATTAAGTTTTCGGAGAGTTTATATTCTTCTTTTATTAAAGGCAAAGATTTAGCTAATTCAATAATATGCTCATACTTCCCCATCCAATCATCAAACATATCAAATTCACTAATTATCTCTTCTTGTACTTCCTTAATAGTCATTGTTTTTAATGCTGATTTGAATATTACGCTTAAAATATATTTATTTATAAATCTTATTTCAACATAGCTGCAGCCTTTATTACTGATGCAATAAAAACGTCAACTTCTTCTTTGGTATTATAAAACGCAAATGAAGCTCTTGCTGTTCCTGGAATATTGAACTTTTGCATCAAAGGCTGAGTACAATGATGACCTGTTCTTATTGCGATGCCCATTTTATCGAGTATGACACCTAAATCATATGGATGAACGCCATCGATTAAAAAAGATATGACACTGGCTTTTTCCTTTGCAGTTCCAATAAAACGAATGCCTTCTAACTGCGAAAGTTTTTCAGTGGCATATTCCAAAAGCTCTTGCTCGTATGCCGATATATTTTCCAATCCAATTGAGTTAACATAATCTATAGCGGTGCCTAGAGTAATTCCACCTTCTATGTGTGGTGTACCCGCTTCGAATTTATGTGGCAACTCATTATAGGTGGTTTTTTCAAAAGTTACCGTTTTAATCATATCGCCACCACCTTGATATGGATTCATTTTATTTAAGAACTCCTCTTTACCATACAAAATCCCTACACCTGTAGAGGCAAATAATTTATGCCCAGAAAAAACATAAAAATCACAATCCAAATCCTGAACGTCAACTTTTGTATGTTGAATGGCTTGAGCTCCGTCAATCAAAACGGGAATATTCAAATCGTGCGCCTTTTTTATTATTTCTTTTATAGGATTTACACTTCCAAGTGCATTAGAAACATGAGAAATAGCTACTAATTTAGTTCGTGGAGAGAGTAATTTAAGAAGTTCCTCCATTACAATTTCACCAACTTCATTTATTGGAGCCACGCGTAAAACTGCTCCCTTTTCTTCGCATAGCATCTGCCAGGGAACAATATTGGAATGATGCTCCAATTCACTGATAACAATTTCATCTCCTGCTCCAATAAACTTCCTGCCAAATCCATTTGCCACCAGGTTTATTCCATCGGTAGTACCTTTTGTAAATATTACTTCGTGATTTTTTTCGGCATTTATAAAAGCACGAATCTTTTCTCTCGAATCCTCATAGGCTTGGGTTGCAACTTGACTTAAATAATGTACTCCCCTGTGAATATTGCTATTTTGATGAGTATAGTATTTAGTTATTGCATCTATTACAACCTGGGGCTTTTGAGTGGTTGCGGCATTATCAAAATAAACTAAAGGCCTTCCATTGACCGTTCTCGATAAAATTGGGAAATCCTTTCTAATGGATGCTACGTCAAAATATATTTTGGTAGTGTTTTGAGTCAAATTCATGCCTTTATATAGTTTAGACTGTGAATGCAGAAATTAAAACGCACTAAACTTCTTTTCTAAAAAAGTATTAATTTTTTCTTTTAAAGGATCAACTTTGATGTTATCAATGACATCTGAAGCAAATGCGTACATTAACATATTTCTTGCGCTATCTTCTCCTAACCCTCTTGCTCTTAAATAAAATATAGCTTCTTTATCCATCTGACCTGTGGTAGATCCATGACTGCACTTTACATCATCCGCATAAATTTCTAACTCTGGTTTTGAGTTGATTGTAGCATCATCAGACAGCAAAATATTAGAGTTAGACTGAAAAGCATTAGTTTTTTGTGCATCTGGCCTTACAAAAACCTTCCCGTTAAAAACACCGGTGGACTTATCATCCATAATACCCTTATATAGCTCATTACTGTTGCAATGTGGTTTTTTATGATCTACCAAAGTGTGGTTATCAACGTGTTGATTGCCTTTTAACAAATACAAACCATATAAATTCGATTCGCAGTTTGGAGCATCCAATTCAATATTTAAATTATTTCGCACTAAGCCGCCATTTAAGGTAACTGTATTTATTGTGAAATTACTATTTGATTGCTGATAAACTTGCTCGGTTGAAATATGAGAGGAATTATCACTTTCATATTGAACCTTATCTATTGATAAATGAGCATTTTCTTTAACCCATATTTCTGTTACTGAATTGGTAAATGACTTACCATCCCCGATACTTTCATGGGTAATTATTACTTTTGCTGAACTAGATTTCCCTGAAACAATGATATTTCTCGGTTGAGAGATTACAGAATCGCCTTCTGTTAAATAAACCAGGTGTATTGGTAATTCAACAATAGTATTGTCAGGAACATAAATGAAAGTACCATCCTCCGAATAAGCAGTATTGATAGCTGTAAAAATTTCATTTCTATGATCTGCCAACTTAGCAAAATAGGATTCTAGTATAGAAAAGTAATCTTTTCTTGCTTGAGCTATATTGGTGATTATTAAATTTTTCTCATTGGAAAAAACAATTGATTTTTCCGGTGCAAAATAACCATTTACAAACACTAAAACATTTGCTTTTAAACCAGGTATTTTATAAGACTCTATATCTAAGTTGGCTTTAGTGTTTTTATAAATCTTATAATCGTGTTTTATAATTGGTGCAACTCGTGTATATTTCCAATTCTCATTTCTTGTGGTAGGAAAATCCAGATTTTTTATCGATTCCATGGCATCTATACCAACTCCTCCGTTAACATCAGAGCTTGAAAATGCTTCAAGAAATTTTTCTTTAGGACTTATAATTGTTGTATTCATTTTAAATTAGCACGTTTTATTATATTGAATCAGCAGAAAATCTATTAATTATTAATTACTTAAAAAAACTCTTTTAACATCGATTAAATAATAGCGTCTTCTTTTAACCAGTCATATCCTTTTTCTTCTAATTCAAGTGCAAGTTCCTTCCCGCCGGTTTTAATTATTCTACCCTTGTATAATACGTGCACAAAATCTGGCACTATATAATCCAACAACCTCTGGTAATGCGTGATTAAAACCGTTGCATTATCTTTTGATTTTAGCTTATTAACTCCATTTGCTACAATTCTAAGCGCGTCTATATCTAAACCAGAATCAGTTTCATCTAAAATAGCTAAAGTAGGATTCAACATGGCCATTTGAAAAATTTCGTTTCGTTTTTTTTCACCACCTGAAAAGCCTTCGTTTACAGAACGATTGGCTAATTTAGCATCGAATTCAACCAACTTTTGTTTTTCTTTAACCAAGGCTAAAAACTCTTTGGCTTCCATAGCAGGTTCACCTTTGTACGCTCTGATTTCGTTAACAGCTGTTTTCAAAAAATTGATATTACTAACACCTGGAATCTCTATGGGATATTGAAAAGCAAGAAAAACACCTTCTCGAGCCCTGTCTTCCGGCGAGAGATCCAACAAATCTTTTTCACCAAATGAAACTGAACCTCCGGTAATTTCATAATCTTCTCTGCCGGCTAAAACAGAAGCCAAGGTGCTCTTACCTGAACCATTTGGCCCCATAATTGCATGAACTTCGCCCGCTTTTACTTCAAGGTTTAAACCTTTTAATATTTCTTTGCCGTTTATAGATGCTTGTAGGTTTTTTATTTTTAACATTTCTGTAAGTTTATAATCTAAAGTTTATAATATGGTAATTATCCAACGCTTCCTTCCAATGAAATAGCCAATAATTTTTGTGCTTCAACGGCAAATTCCATGGGCAACTGATTAAGCACTTCCTTGCAATAACCGTTTACAATCAAACTGACTGCTTTCTCGGTATCAATGCCTCTTTGATTACAATAAAAGAGTTGATCTTCTCCAATTTTTGATGTGGTAGCTTCATGCTCCACCTTAGATGACTTATTTTGTGTTTCAATGTATGGAAAAGTATGAGCCCCACATTTATCACCTAATAATAGTGAATCACACTGTGAAAAATTCCTTGAGTTTTCAGCACTCTTGGCGATCTTAACTAATCCCCTGTAAGAATTATTACTTTTACCGGCAGAAATACCTTTAGATATAATGGTGCTTTTTGTGTTTTTTCCAATATGCATCATCTTGGTCCCTGTATCTGCCTGCTGGTAGTTATTTGTAACAGCAACAGAATAAAATTCACCAACAGAGTTATCTCCTTTTAATATGCAGCTTGGATATTTCCATGTAACTGCAGAACCAGTTTCTACCTGTGTCCAGGAAATTTTGGAGTTATCCCCTAAACAAATGCCTCTTTTAGTAACAAAATTATAAATACCACCTTTACCTTCTTTATCTCCCGGATACCAGTTTTGCACCGTAGAATATTTTATTTCCGCATCCTTGAGGGCAATTAACTCAACAACAGCAGCATGTAACTGATTCTCATCTCTCATTGGCGCAGTGCACCCTTCCAGGTAACTAACATAACTGCCTTCATCAGCAATTAATAAAGTACGCTCAAACTGACCGGTTTTGGCTTCATTAATCCTGAAATAGGTCGAAAGCTCCATTGGACATCTAACTCCTTTTGGTATATAACAAAAAGACCCATCGGTAAAAACGGCAGAATTCAATGCTGCATAATAATTATCGGTTTGCGGAACCACTGACCCTATATATTTTCGTATTAATTCTGGATGCTCTCGTACTGCTTCACCGAATGAACAAAAAATAATACCTAACTCACCTAGCTTATCCTTAAATGCATTTGATACAGAAACACTATCCATAACGATATCTACAGCAACACCAGCCAACACTTTTTGCTCTTGAATTGAAATACCCAACTTATTAAAGGTATCTAACAATTCAGGATCTGCCTCATCCAAACTATTTAACTTGGGCTTGGTCTTTGGTGCAGCATAATATATCACATCTTGAAAGTCAATTTTGGGATAGTGCACATGAGCCCATTTCGGCTCCTCCATTTTCAACCACGAATTATATGCCTTTAGACGCCAATCAAGCATCCATTGCGGCTCTTCTTTTTTTGCAGAAATAAAACGAATAATATCTTCGCTTAATCCTTTAGGAGCCATATCAGACTC
>CANHPJ010000106.1 GCA_947462515.1 Bacteroidota bacterium
ATTATTTACCCATGTGATTAGCTGTTTGTTGATTGGTTTTTTCGCACCGAATGGGTTCGAGTTTGTTTTTATTCAGTTAATTGTTGGAATGTTTTCAATTTTCAGTATTGTTAATTTAAGTAAGCGTTCTCAGTTATTCACAACCGCACTGGTAGTATTCGCTACTTATTCTCTTGGCTATATTGGTTTTTCATTTGTTGAAGAAGGCAGCATTAACAACTTGAACCCTAAATTTTTCTGGTGGTTCACGCTTAATGCCATGTTGACACTTTCATCCTATCCAATAATCTATTTGTTTGAAAAGATTTTCGGATTCATCTCTGACGTAACTCTTCTGGAACTATCTGATACCAATAGTCCTGTTTTGAGAGAGTTAGCATCCAAAGCCCCGGGAACTTTCCAGCATTCTCTGCAAGTTGCCAATTTAGCAGAAGAGGCAATCATAGAAATTGGCGGAGATAATCTACTGATAAGGACAGGTGCTTTATATCATGACATTGGTAAAATGGATATGCCAAGATATTTTATAGAAAATCAAATTAACGGTAATAATCCCCATGATGAACTTAGTTTTGATGAAAGTGCGCAATTAATTATTAGTCATGTTATTAAAGGAATAGAAAAAGCCAAAAAGAATAAACTACCCGATAAAGTAATCGATTTTATAAGAACTCACCATGGTGATTCTATGGTTCAATATTTTTACAAATCGTATATAAAACAATTTCCTGAAGAGATTGTAGATGAAAATAAATTCAGATATCCCGGACCAAGACCCTATTCTAAAGAGACGGCAGTTTTGATGATGGCAGATTCTGTAGAGGCTGCATCAAGGAGCTTAAAAAAACATGATAGTGAATCAATTGATGCATTGGTTGAAAAGGTTATTAATGATCAGATCGCTCAAAATCAATTTCTTAATGCAAACATCACTTTTAAGGACATTACTAGAATAAAGAAAATATTCAAAAAGAAATTATTGAATATTTATCATGGCAGAATAGAGTACCCTAAATAATTTCTTCGGTTTTATTGAGGTTAATCCGATACACAAAATAAATTTGATCTAATATGAAAATAGGAATAGTATGTTATCCAACATTTGGTGGAAGTGGAGTAGTGGCCACCGAATTAGGAAAGGCTTTGGCAGCAAAAGGGCATAAAATTCATTTTATTTCATACAGTCAGCCTGTTAAATTAGATCACTTTACCGAGAATATATTTTACCATGAGGTAACAGTATCTGACTACCCAATATTTGATTACTCTCCATATGAATTAGTGCTTGCAAGCAAGCTGGTTGATGTAGTTAAACATGAAAATCTGGATTTATTGCACGTCCACTACGCTATACCTCATGCATCAGCAGCCTTTATGGCAAAGCAAATTTTAAAATCACAAGGGATAAATATTCCATATATAACCACTTTACACGGTACGGATATTACACTAGTAGGCAAGGATCCTTCTTTTGAACCAGTTATCACTTTTGCCATTAATGAATCAGATGCGGTTACCACTGTATCAGAAAGTTTGAAAGAAAGTACTTTTGAACATTTTCCAATTAAAAAAGAAATACGGGTTATTCATAATTTTATATGTTTAAATCAGTATTCACTTCCTGATTATAAGTTGTCTAAGGCTAAATATGCACCTAATGGTGAAAAAATACTGATTCATATATCTAACTTCAGACCTGTAAAGAGAATTGAAGATGTTATTTTGGTTTTTGACAGAGTGAGAAAACAAATTCCTGTAAAACTTATTTTGGTTGGGGATGGTCCAGAGCGCAATAAAATTGAAAAATTATCTAGAGACATTGATGCCTGTGGTGATATTATTTTTTTAGGAAAGTTAAGGGCAACGGAAGAAGCATTATCTATGGCTGATTTGTTTATACTCACTTCAGAATCGGAAAGTTTTGGATTAGCAGCTCTTGAGGCTATGGCATCTAAAGTGCCGGTAATATCAACCAATACAGGTGGTTTACCCGAAGTAAACAAACACGGGTATTCAGGTTATTTAAGCGATGTAGGAGATGTGGATGATATGGCAAAGAATACCATTGCTATTTTGAAAACGGATGAAATATTAGATCAGTTTAAGTTAAATGCCTTTGAGCAAGCCAAGTTATTTGATATAAGAAATATACTTCCTCAATACGAATCACTTTATGAAGAAGTTGTGTATAAAGGATCAATTAATAAATAACTAGCCGCCTATCTTTTTAACCTTATACTTTGAATCGGTTAGCAGCGTGAGAACTTTGTCTCTGAAGTCACCCTGAATAATAATTTCACCATCTTTTACTGTACCTCCAACCCCACATTTAGATTTAAGAAGTTTACCCAGTTCTTTTAAATCTTCTTCCTGACCTATAAAACCGGTAATTAAGGTTACAGCTTTTCCCGCACGTTGCTTTTTATCTAATTGTACCTTTAAATTTTGTTGTTGAGCAGGAAGTGTTTCATTTTGCTCTTCCTGCTGAGATTCATAATTAAAATCCGGATTGGTTGAATAGACAACGTTAATTTTTTCCTTATTTTTCTTGCTCATGACCAAGTGTTTCGATTTTCTGTACTAAATTCTCAAAGCTTTATAATATTAGCACTTATAATTAAGCGTACATACCCGCTCGCTGGGTATTTATTTTTTCATTTTCAATGTATTCATCATATGTGCAAACCTTATCTATAAAGCCCTTTGGAGTTATTTCAATAATTCTATTGGCAACAGTTTGGGTAAACTCGTGGTCATGCGATGTAAACAAAACAACACCTTTAAAATCTTTCAAGGCATTATTAAAGGCAGTAATCGACTCCAAATCAAGGTGATTGGTAGGTTCGTCCAAAATCAATAGATTTCCACCTGTTTGCATCATTTTAGATACCATACATCTAACTTTTTCTCCACCGGACAAAACATTGGACATCTTAAAAGTTTCCTCTCCGCTGAAAAGCATTTTTCCTAAAAATCCGCGTATGTAAACTTCATCTTTGTCTGAAGAAAATTGTCTTAACCAATCGATGAGGTTTTCGGATCCATCAAAATACTTGTTATTGTCGTTGGGCAGATAAGCCTTAGTAATGGTGGTTCCGAAAGTAAATTCTCCTGCATCAGGTTCCATTTCATTCATCAGTATTTGAAAAAATGAAGTAATTGCCAGGCTGTCTTTACTTAAAAATGCAATTTTATCGCCACTGTTTACATTTAAATTCAATCCTTTAAAAAGAAATTCTCCATCTCTTTTTTTACCAAGGTTATCAATCTGTAAAATCTGATTTCCTGCTTCTCTATTTTGGTTAAAAATAATTGCGGGATACCTTCTTGTGGAAGCTTTTATATCATCAATATTTATTTTTTCAAGTAATTTTTTTCGGCTGGTAGCCTGTTTTGATTTGGAAGCATTGGCGCTGAATCTAGCTATAAATTCTTGCAATTCTTTTTTCTTATCCTCCGCCTTTTTGTTTGCTGATGATCTTTGGCGAAGTGCTAACTGACTGGATTCATACCAAAAGGAATAGTTTCCTGTATAAACTGTAATTTTACCAAAATCTATATCCGCAATATTGGTACAAACAGTATCTAAAAAGTGACGGTCATGGGACACAACAATAACTGTATTTTTAAAGTCAAGCAAGAAATCTTCTAACCAACTAACAGTATGAATATCAAGGTCATTGGTAGGTTCATCCAATATTAGTATATCAGGGTTTCCAAAAAGAGCCTGTGATAATAAGACTCTTACTTTTTGATTACCGTTCAATTCTTTCATCAATTTACTATGTTCACCCTCTTCTATTCCCAGCCCACTCAACAATGATGCCGCCTCCGATTCAGCATTCCAGCCATCCATTTCAGCAAATTCGCTCTCTAATTCAGATGCTTTTAAACCATCGGCATCAGAAAAATCTGGTTTAGAATAAATGGCATCTTTCTCCTGCATAATGTGCCATAATTTTTTATGCCCCATAATTACAGTATTTAGAACAGTAATTTCATCAAATTCAAAGTGGTTTTGTTTTAACACAGCCATCCTTTTACCAGGCTCTATGCTAACGGTTCCCGAATTTGGGTCAATATCACCTGCTAATATTTTCAAAAAGGTAGATTTCCCAGCTCCATTTGCGCCAATAACACCATAACAATTCCCACCGGTAAACTTGATGTTTACTTCGTCAAAAAGAACTTTTTTTCCGTACTGTAATGATATATTAATTGCTGAAATCATTTGTTTTATTAATTTTTGTAGTGTTATAAAATATAAAAAGCACTGCTTACATTTAGAAGTAGTGCTTTTTAAAAAAAGTTTTAAAATATCATAAATGCATCGATGACTTTTTTGCCAGCAAATCTTCTTTAGACTCCCTATAATCTGGATCGTCTACACAGCAATCTACCGGACAAACCGCTGCACATTGAGGCTCATCATGAAAGCCAACACATTCCGTGCATTTGTCTGTAACTATGTAATATATGTCCATTGTTTTAGGAGTTTGCGCTTCATTGGCATCTGCCGTTAAGCCGGTTGCAGATGTGAATGAACCTTTGATAGAGGTTCCATCAGCAAATCTCCATTCGTTTCCACCCTCATAAATTGCATTGTTTGGACATTCTGGTTCGCATGCCCCACAATTAATGCACTCGTCGGTTATCATAATTGCCATATATTCCGAATATTTAAATGATTTAAATCTGTCTTAAGAATTTTAGATTGTAAATATAATTAATTATTCATTTTATTTAAAGTTGATTTTTACAAACAAACACTTTTTTATCGTTTTTGTTTGCTTGTAAGGATCGTTGCAAAACAACAAGGAGATAATTACACCCTTTTTTTATGATGGTCTTTTATAATGTGTAGATTGAAATTTAATTTTGACTCTAATCCAAAAGTTAGTAATTAGAAAAATTAATTTTTAATTAATAAACTTCAAATAAACAAGAGATCGCTCTGTGGTCTGAAAGTTTTTCGGAGTGTGTGATGAATTCGTATGGTTTTAATTCTTTGGAATGTAAAATATAATCAATTCTAAATGACGGAAATTTACCTATATAGCTTTTTCCAAGGCCATTACCAGATTCGGTAAAAGCATCGGATAAGTTTTTGGCAACCGTTTTGTATGCATAGGAGGAAGGGGTATCATTGAAATCACCACAAATGATTAATTTATAGGGACATTCTTTAATGTGTTCAGCAACCTGTTCTGCTTGTTTGGTACGTTTTAAAAAGGCCTTTTTTAAACGTTTTAAAATTCCTTTACTCCCTTCTACTTCGTCGGTTTCTTTATTTTCTGCAATATCGTCAATAAACTTATAGTCTTTCGGGGCAAAGGCAATGGAGGCCATATGTATATTATAAACTCGTATGGTATCGTCATTAATTATAATGTCGCTGTATATACATACGTTATTTTCCTTCGCACCGAATGAAATCTTTCCTTTGTTGATAATTGGGAATTTAGAGAAAGTAGCTATTCCGCATTTTTCGTTTTTACTGAAAGTACCCATATCTTCAATATGGCTAAATTCGGAATCTGTATTTTCAATGACCTCCTGATCATTTAAATAGGTATTTTTCCCTGTGGAGTGATAGAATTCCTGGAAGCAAATGATATCGGGCTTTTCTTCTTTTATTAAATCAAATATTTTTTCCTTGGTACTGCTTTTGTCTATCCAGTCGTAAACATCAAAATACCGCACATTGTATGATATAAGTTTGAATACACTTGATGAATCGGTTGACTCAGGACTTGGTTCATTGAAGTTTATGGTGATGGTTCTGTTTATGTAGTTCCATCCGAGCAACAAAGCCAGTAAGGATAAAAGTATTTGTTTTTTTGCTTGCATCAACCAAAAAAGCACGAACAATAGATTTATTAAATAGAGCAGTGGAGCTGCCAAACTAAAAAAAGCCAGTGGAAAGAAGGTGTCAGGACTAACGTAATAAGCAAGATATGAGAGCAGTAGAGTAAAGACTGCTAGAGTATTCAGTATAAAAAAAATCTTGTTAAGAAATGATAGGTTTTTCAACTCTTTGATTTATAAATTTTTACTAATCTTAAAGAGTAATTCTTTTTCACTTTTACTCAAGCTTTCGTAACCTGATTTTGATATTTTATCTAAAATTTCATCAATCTTTTGCTGGTTACTTTTATAATCATTTTGATTTTCAGAATAGTTTGCTTCGTTTCTGCGATATGATACTTTTAACTTTGATTTAGGCTTAAACAAATTAGAAAAAAAATTGACAGTATTATCGAACCACAGCGCAATGTTTCTTCCTTTTGCCAATTGAGTGGAATAAATATAGCCATAAATTGCTCCGCCCAAATGAGTGATATGACCCCCTGCATTTCCTTTTTCTATGCTCAATACATCAATCAAAACAAGGATTAGGGCTATATACTTTAATTTTATAGGACCTATTAATACCATAAAAACAGAATAGTTTGGAAGGTAAGTTGCTATTGCAATTAACACGGCTAATACCGCCC
>CANHPJ010000107.1 GCA_947462515.1 Bacteroidota bacterium
ATGAAACAGGAGATAAAATGGTTAGGTATACTGAAAAAGAAATATTGGACCTTATCTTCCTAGATTTTAACAGTAAAAAAATTTCTATATTATCACCAGTAGTTAAAGGCAGAAAAGGGCATTACAGAGAACTTTTCGAACAGATAAGAAAGCAAGGCTTTTTAAAAGTAAGAGTAGATGGAGAAGTGATGGACTTATCACATAAACTTCAACTAGACAGATATAAAACCCACGACATTGAAATAGTTATTGATAGACTAATTGTAAATGAAGCATCATCAAAAAGAATTACTGAGTCCATTCAAACCGCAATCAAAAAAGGCAAAGGTGCAATCATGATACTTGAGCAGGATGAGAATGAAAATCATCTTCCTCAAAAGCTAAGAAATCAAAACATCCGATTTTTCAGCAAACACCTGATGTGTCCTTCAACAGGAATAGCATACGACGAGCCTGAACCTAATCTATTTTCATTTAATAGTCCATATGGAGCGTGTGAAAAATGCAATGGATTGGGAGAAATATCTGAAATAGACCTGAATAAAATTATTCCAAATAACCAAACTAGTATAAATAAAGGAGGAATAATACCATTAGGAGAATATAAGAAAAGCTGGATTTTCAATCAAATTGAAGCCATTGCAGACAAATATGGATTTTCATTGAACGATGCAATAGATAAAATACCTGAGCACGCTCTAAACACCATTTTATTCGGGTCGGATGAAATAATAAAAATAAAATCAGAAACCTCTCAAAGTATAAGTTCCTACTCGATGTCTTTTGAAGGAGTTATTAACTTCATTAGCAGGGTAAACGAAGAAAACCCGAGTGCAAATATAACTAGGTGGGCAAATGAATTCATGAATAACATTCCATGTCCTACTTGTCATGGAACAAGGCTAAAAAAACAAGCATTATACTTTAAAATCAATAATAAAAACATATCCGAGCTTGCTGAACTGGATATTTTGGAATTAGCCGACTGGTTCAAAAACATTGAAGAAAAACTTGATCCAAGAAATAAAATAATTGCAAAAGAGGTTATAAATGAGATTAAAACGAGAATCAAATTTTTGCTTGATGTAGGGTTAGATTATTTGACCTTGAATAGGAGCTCTAAAACCCTATCAGGTGGAGAAGCTCAAAGAATAAGGCTGGCAACACAAATAGGCTCACAGCTTGTTGGGGTCCTATATATTTTAGATGAACCTAGCATTGGTTTACACCAAAGAGATAACATAAGGCTTATAAAGGCATTACAGAATTTAAGAGACATAGGAAATAGCGTATTGGTAGTGGAGCATGACAAGGAGATGATTTTATCGGCAGACTTTGTGATAGATGTAGGTCCAAAAGCTGGAGTAAATGGAGGCAGGATAGTTGCTGCTGGAACTCCTGATAAATTGCTAAAGGAACACACTTTAACAACCGACTATTTAACCGGAGTTAAAAGAATAGAAATACCAGCTGTAAGAAGAAAGGGTAATGGGAATTATTTAAAATTAACAGGTGCCAAAGGGCATAATTTAAAAAACATAGATATAGAATTTCCACTTGGCAAATTCATCTGCGTTACCGGAGTTTCTGGAAGCGGAAAGTCATCTCTTGTAACAGGAACACTCTACCCCATTTTAAACCAATATTTTTACCGATCGGTTCAAAAACCACTTGCATATAATGCAATAAAAGGACTTGAACATTTAGACAAGGTTATTGAAATAGACCAATCACCAATAGGAAGGACACCCCGATCTAACCCTGCAACATACACAGGAGTATTTTCAGACATTCGGAATTTATTTTCGGCACTACCGGAATCAAAAATAAGAGGATACAAGCCAGGACGGTTTTCGTTTAATGTAAAAGGTGGAAGATGCGAAACTTGCGGAGGCGCAGGATTGAGAACCATTGAAATGAATTTTTTACCTGATGTTTATGTTCCATGCGAAGGATGTGAAGGAAAGCGATACAACAGAGAAACATTAGAAATTAGATACAAGGGGAAGTCCATAAGTGATGTATTGGATATGACTATCGATCAAGCAGTAAACTTTTTTGAAAACATACCTGCCATCTTTAATAAGATTAAAACACTGAAAGAAGTGGGTCTTGGATACATTACATTGGGTCAGCAATCAACAACAATTTCTGGGGGTGAAGCACAACGTGTTAAGTTGGCTACGGAACTTTCAAAAAAAGATACAGGAAAAACTTTTTATATTTTAGATGAACCCACAACAGGACTTCACTTTGAAGATATCAGGATTTTATTGGAAGTCCTACAAAAACTAATGGAAAACGGAAATACGATATTGGTGATAGAACATAATTTGGAGCTAATATCAGTTGCAGATCACATTATCGATTTTGGGCCAGAAGGAGGAAAAAATGGAGGTGAGATAATATGCACCGGAACACCGGAAGAAATAATTAAAAATAAAAAAAGCATCACAGCAATATACCTGAAGAAAGAATTAGAAAACTATTACGCAACTATAAAAAATTAAAGGAAATGTCAGATATCGATGATAAAATCCGTAAGGCCTTTGCAAACAAAGACTGGAATGAGCACAGGGCAGCAGATGCCTGGCAAATTTTCAAAGTGATGGGTGAATTTGTTGAAGGATTTGACAAACTTTCCAAGATTGGACCATGCGTATCTATTTTCGGGTCAGCCAGAACCAAACCTGGTCATAAATATTATAAATTGGCTGAAGAGATTGCCTATATGCTGACTCAAGAAGGCTATGGAATAATAACTGGCGGAGGTCCAGGCATTATGGAAGCAGCAAATAAGGGAGCCAAAGCAGGAGGAGGCAAATCGGTTGGATTAAATATTGATTTGCCATTCGAGCAATTTTCAAATCCATACATAGACAATGATAAAATAATCACCTTCGATTATTTTTTTGTTAGAAAAGTAATGTTTGTAAAATATGCGCAGGGATTTGTTGTTTTACCGGGAGGATTTGGAACCTTAGACGAACTATTTGAAGCATTGACTCTTATTCAAACCCTCAAAATAGGCAGATTTCCGATAATATTAGTTGGGAAGAGCTATTGGGAAGGATTATTAAATTGGGTAAAAACAAGTATGCTTGAAGAAGAAAACAATATCAAAGCAGAAGATCTTGATTTATGTCTAATAGTTGATACAGCGGAAGAAGCCGTGAAATCAATTGTAGATTTTTACTCAAAATATCTACTAAAGCCGAATTTCTAATCGGCTTAAAATCTATTCAGATAAATAATTTTCCTTTCCTCTATTTCTGTTTTCTCCTATTAACATTCAAATGTTAATATAATTTACAAAACAGAAAAGTTTCATGGACTATGCTTTAGTATTTTTGTACAAATCGTAGTTATCAACACTTGTTCAAAAGTCCATTTTTTCTTATTATTTTAATGAGATTAAAGCTTAAATTAAGCTTTAAAAATTCAATATTAAAGAATGAAAAACAAGATTGAAAACAGCTTAATTTATTTGTTAATGATATGTTCATTTAAGATATACGGACAGATAGATAGCACGAAAAACAAAAGTTTATCTTCATTGCACATGGGTTTTGGTAGCTTATCATACATAGGAGATTTAAGAAAAAATAACGAAAATCCACTATCCTATTTATCGCCATCATATTCAATTGGACTAGAGCAAAGTTTATTTAAAAACACATCAATTAATATAAATATTACAAAAGGATCGATTCAATATTCGCAGCGAGAAACAAACAGTAATTTAAATTTCAGAAGCACTATCGGTTTAATTGATTTTAACATAAAATATTACTTTGACAAAGATTTTTCAAGAAAAACAAATCCATTTATTATTCCTTATATAAGTATAGGTCTTGGGCATCTATCTTTTAAGCCGATGGCAGATTTAAAAGATAAAAATGGTGAAATATACCATTATTGGAGCGATGGAACGATAAGAAATATAGAAGAGAAAGAAGAAAATGAAACTAACTCAAAAATACTTGTCAGAGATTATAAATATGAAACAACACTAACTGACCCCATTAGCAACTACAAGAAAACGGCATTTAGTGTTCCAATTGTTTTAGGAATAAAATTGAAATTAACGCCGAGGATTGAAACAAGTTTAGGTATTGGATATTCATTGTTAAGAACTGACTTTTTAGATAATAACAATGAATCAAAAGGTAACGACAGAATATTTAATTCAAACATAAGTATGAATTTCAATTTTGGAGTTAAAAAAACAAATGACAAAATAGAATCAGACGATAGAGATTTGTCCCATTTAGAAATCCAGGACAATGATCAAGATGGCATTACAGACATGAAGGATGATTGCCCAAACACACCATTCAACATTAAAGTAAACACAAGAGGTTGCCCAATTGACACAGACCAGGATGGTGTACCTGATTATATTGATAAAGAGCCAAATAGTGGCAGAAATAAAATAATTAACTCTGAAGGTATATCGATAACCGAAGCAGCGATACTCGAAAAATATACCAAAGACACTACAGTTGAATATAAAATAAACTTTGAGCGCATAGAGGTTAAAGATTCAAACTTTGAAGAAGTTTTAAAAAAATTAAAACAGAAAGAAAAAAACAGTCAAAATTCAGATATCAAGTCACTAATTATACCAGAAGAGCTGAAAGCAATCGATTTTGATAATGACGGTCAGATTAAGGCAGATGAGATTATGAAAGCAATTGATTATTACTTCGATGAGGATCAAAGAATTACAATCGAAAAGATTAACCTACTTATTGAACATTTTTTTAATAACTAATTAAATTATAAATCCAAATCGATTTATAATGAGAAATAAAATTAAACTATCTAGTATGAGAAATGCTATACTTTATACCGCAATTATAATTCTTGGTTTTTGTTCCAAGCTTTATTCACAGACAATACAAGAACCGCAGGAGGAAGAAATAAACTATAGTAAGCAATTGGGAATTGCATTTGGTGGAGGCACTTTATCCTATTTCGGGGACTTAAATAAAAATTCAAATGTTGGAATGTCCAGCCAAGTTAGATATGGATTAAATGTAGGAATTGAGGATAGAATCAATAACTATTTCGGAATTCAGTTCAATGGATTATTTGGTAAATTATCTTACAATGAAAGATCAAAAGGAACATTTAGAAATTTTGAAACTAACCTAATACAAGGAAACTTCGATTTAGTTTTTTATTTTGACGACAACAGTCTTTTGAAAACTAGCACACTATTGTCTCCATATTTATTTGCCGGAGTAGGATTTCTTTCTTTTTCACCTAAAGGAGATTTAAAAGACGCAAATGGAAACCAATATTATTATTGGGACGATGGATCAATAAAGAATAAAGCTCAAGACGCACCAGACAACAAATCAGCTATTGCAATCAAAAGAGACTACAATTATGAAACAAGTTATAAGGGCTCCGGAGCACTTGTATTTCCGCTAGGTGCAGGACTGAAGGTGAAGTTAAGCAGATCACTCGAAACCAATATTTTCGCAACCTATAATATCTCCCTTGCCGATAAAATTGACAATTTGGAGGAGAGTGGAAACAATGACAAATACCTCTATACAGCTATAAACCTTAGTTACAATATAGGTCAACACAAAAAAGAAAAAACAACAGAAAAACAAGGAGATGATGCATATAACAACATAGACTTTGCATCAATTGATAAATTAGATTCAGATAAAGATGGAATCGCTGACCTCTTGGATTTGTGTGCAAATACACCATTAAACATCCCGGTAGACATCAAAGGATGCCCTATTGACGGAGACAATGACGGAGTTCCAGACTACCTAGACAAAGAGCCACAAACCATAAAAGGAGCTATTGTTGGATCCGATGGAATAACATTAACTGATTCAATGATTGTTGAAAAAATGAAACGAGATTCTATGGCAGTAAGCAGAAATGATTTATTTAATCAAAATCCAACATTACTCACTTTGCGAGAAATGGAAGAAAAAGGAATGAAGAACAAAAAACCAAGCACAGGAAGTGGTTTTATAAACTCACCAGAATTTAAAATTGCAGATGCGAATAAAGATGGATACTTATCTGTAGATGAAATTATGTCAGGTATTGATTTATTTTTTGAAGGAGAAACAGAATTAAACGTTGAAAAAATAAATAAGCTAATCGATTACTTCTTTGAACAATAAATAAACTCGAGTTAATTAAACCAATATAAAAACTTAAGAAAATGATAAAAAACATCGTACTTCTGTTTAATATTTTGATTTTGGTATTCTTTCAAAATATTTTTAATAATGGTGTTTCCATAAATACTGTTATGCCAGCTAAAGCTGACCCAGGATCAGAATTTAACGTGGAAGTAACTGTAAACAAATCTCAAATAACAGGATTTGCAAAATTACAATTCGAGCTGCCAGAAGGCTGCAGCGCTGAATTAGTGGAAAGCAAAGGAGCATCATTTACCTTTAAAGATCAAAAGGCAAAGTTCATATGGATGTCATTGCCTCC
>CANHPJ010000108.1 GCA_947462515.1 Bacteroidota bacterium
CTTTTCAAACAAATAGATTATTGGATAGGATGAAAGTGTCAACATGGCATTAAGCGTGAACCACCAGAAAAATTTAGGGTTCAAGTTGTTAATGCTGCCTTCTTCAACAAATGAAAAACCAATATAACCAAGAGAATAAGTAGCGAATACTACTAGTGCGGTTGTGAATAACTGAGAACGCTTACTTAAATTAACAATACTGAAAATTGAAAACATTCCAACAATTAACTGAATAAAAACAAACTCGAACCCATTTGGTGCGAAAAAACCAATCAACAAACAGCTAATCACATGGGTAAACAATGCCAGTCGAGTATCATAAAAGGTTCTGATAACTATTGGTAAAACACTGAAAGGCAAGGCATATATATAAATAAAGTCGAAATTAAATGATAAGGAAGCAAGCATTACCATCAAACAAATCATCAATAAAATAAAGGATAACCTTAAATTGTCATTTGAGATGTTCTTTCTAAATAAAAAAAGAAAAATGTACAACGATATCAGGGTCAATAAAGTTAAAATGATTTGACCTAAAATAAGCGCAAACTGGCTATTTAACTCCCCATTATTGGAAATATAATTTGACTTTAAGGAATTCAAAATTTCAAATTTTGCCTGATCAATTAACTCTCCTTTGGAAATAATACGCTCTCCTTTTTGAATCTTACCTCTTGTCAGTGAAATATTGGAGAGTTGTTGTTCCAAATTCCTTTTAGTAGTTGAGGCATCAAAAACAATACTATGAGATAGATTGCCCTCTAATAAGGAGGATAATATTTTAGAATCTATATTTTTTCTCTTTAAAAGTTCTATTTGAACAAAATTAAATGCAGACTGCAGGGTAAAATAATCGTCGAATAGAACATCTTCCGAAAAGTTATTTGTCAATAGGTTGATTGTTTTGGAGTGATTTTCAGATTCTAATTCGTCTGTTAATTCAATTACACCCCTTGAATAAATAAGGTTATTTAATTCTAAACCCACTCTGCGGGTATTTTGCTTTAATTCATTTATACTTATCGTTGATGTGCTAGTTGATTCTTTATTATACTTTTTATCCCAGAGCACAGCAAACTCTCTGGCGAAAATTTCCTGATTTCTTTTAATTAAATTACTATCAACCCGGTAATAAAGTGTATTGTTTTTTTTTACATCAATCTCTTCCTGCCTGATTTCTTCGGGTGTTTTTTGTATCGCAAAATCAACGGGAGCTATTAGTTCGGCATGCATCCAGGGCTTACCTTTGGCAAACTCATATTTGAATTTACCTTCCTTTGGCATCAACGAAACCAATATAGATAGCGTTATTCCAAAAAGAAAAATGCTGTAAATGACTTGATGTCGGTCTCTAAGTATATTTAGAAATTTGTTCATGTAAAAATTGATATCCTATTAACCTGAATTTTTATAAACCTGTTCAAAGATATTTTATTTAAAAGTATTAAAAAATAGATCACAAGACATATTATGCCGAACATTGTTTAAATAAGGATATTGTTTTTTCAACAAAAAGAATAAAAATTTGTTTATAAGACATGGTATTGGTTAACAAATTGAGTTTTTACAATTCATTATTATTGATACTTTTGCAAGGTTTGTGATATAAAGAAATTGTATTAATCTATCTTATAAAAAATGAAAGAAGTTTATATTGTATCTGCTGTTAGAACTCCATTTGGAAGTTTTGGTGGAAGTATTTCAGGAATTTCTGCAACTAAATTAGGTGCAGCTGCTATAAAAGGGGCATTGGAAAAAGCGGAGATAAATCCCAATGAAGTAGATGAAGTATACATGGGCAGTGTATTACAGGCAAATCTTGGTCAGGCTCCTGCCCGACAAGCAGCTCTTTTCGCCGGTTTGGGCAATAATGTACCCTGTACAACAATTAATAAAGTATGTGCCTCTGGAATGAAGGCCGTAATGATGGCAGCCCAATCTATTGCACTAGGTGATGCTGATGTGATTGTAGCAGGAGGAATGGAAAATATGTCTCAAGTTCCTTATTATTTAGAAAATGCCCGCTATGGTTATAAACTTGGTAATGGCGCCCTTATTGATGGTTTGGTAAAAGACGGATTGATAGATGTGTATAATAATTACCATATGGGAATTGCCGGGGAGTTATGTGCAAAAACTCTGGACATAAGCCGCCAAGAGCAAGACGACTATGCAATTCAGTCTTATAAAAGATCCGCACAAGCATGGGCTGATGGCAAATTCAATGATGAAATTGTACCGCTTGAAGTTCCTCAGAAAAAAGGAGAACCTTTAATTTTCAGGGAAGATGAAGAATATAAAAACGTCAATTTCTCAAAAATACCTGAGTTAAAGCCTGTGTTCCAAAAAGACGGTACAATAACAGCCGCGAATTCCTCAACTCTTAATGATGGTGCAGCCGCAATTGTTTTAATGAGCAAAGAAAAAGCAGAACAACTTGGATTAAAACCTCTTGCTAAAATTATTTCCTATGCTGATGCCGCTCATGAGCCGGAATGGTTTACAACTGCTCCCTCTAAAGTGCTTCCTATCGCTTTGAAAAAGGCAGGACTTAACATTTCCGATATTGATTTTTTTGAGCTTAATGAAGCCTTTGCAGTTGTAGCTTTAGCAAATAGCAAAAAATTAAATCTTGATCCTTCAAAAGTTAATGTTAATGGTGGAGCAATTTCTCTCGGTCACCCACTCGGTTGTTCAGGTGCTAGAATTATTGCTACCTTAATAAGTGTATTAAATCAAAACAATGGTAAATATGGTGCTGCAGCCATATGTAATGGTGGAGGCGGTGCTTCAGCAATAGTTATTGAAAAATTATAAGGTTAATTATAAATATTGAAACAGGAGCAAATCAAGGTGCATTTTGTGCCAATTTGCTCCTGTTTTTTTTAGAAAAAACATTAAAGCTTATAATTAGGTAAAAAGATATAATTAGTTAATAATAAATACATTTATAAATGTCAAAAGGAGTTTTATATTTAATACCTACTGCCCTTGGCGATGATTCTGATCAGAAACGAGTGTTTCCAGAATTCAACATTGGAATTATTAATACATTGATACATTTTGTTGTTGAAGATGAACGAAGCGCAAGACGTGCCTTAAAAAAAATGGGAATAATAACTCCTATCCAAGACCTTCAGTTGGTTACCTTAAATAAACACACTAAATATAACGAGATTAATACTTATTTGAAGCCTGCCTTGGAGGGAAAATCCATTGGACTTCTCTCAGAAGCCGGCTGTCCCGGGGTTGCAGATCCAGGAGCTGAAGTAGTAAATCTTGCGCATCAAATGGGTATTAAAGTTGTTCCTTTGGTTGGACCATCCTCCATTCTATTGGCTATTATGGCATCAGGACTTAATGGACAAAGTTTTGCCTTCAATGGTTACTTGCCAATTGATCAAAAGGAAAAAACCAAAAGATTAAAAGATCTTGAATTTTATTCAAAACAACACAAGCAAACTCAACTGTTCATAGAAACGCCTTTTAGAAATCAAAAATTACTTGAAGACATATTAAATACCTGTTCTGCAGCTACACAGCTTTGCATAGCAACTGATATCACGCTACCAACAGAGATAATAAAAACAAATTCTATAGAATATTGGAGAAAAAATATACCTAACCTTCATAAAAGACCTGCCATATTTTTAATACTAGGCTAATTATTTCTACTTTTTTTAACCGAAAAAGGCCCGCATTTAAAAAAATAATAGGATCAATGATATCTATTAAAAAACTGCATAAGTTGTATGTTTATATCCAATAAAAATGGTGTAACTTTCTACAATATTCAGAACTAAAAGTAATGAAATTGTGCTTCCGTCTCTTTTTCCGATTTTTTTTTCTTCTAATTATTTTTTTTCTTTTCAGTATTACCTTTGCCAAGTCTCAAAATAAAGTTAGCCCTTCTGAAAAAGTCACATTAAACGGCTACATAAAAGATAAAACAACGGGAGAATATCTCATTGGAGCATCTATTTATGTTAAAGAACTCAAAAATGGTACTGTCACCAATGCCTTTGGTTTTTACTCCATTACCTTAGAAAAAGGAAACTATACCCTAGTATTTTCATACTTGGGTTATATTGATAAAATTGACACTTTGAAGCTTTATAATGATCAGAAACTAGACATAACACTTGATTATAAAGTAATTATCGGAAAAGAAATAACCATTACCGGGGAAATAAGCGATAAAAACATTCAAAGTACTGACATGGGTCGCATTACCATGGATGTTGAAAAGATAAAAACGCTTCCTGCTTTTATGGGCGAGGTAGATATTTTAAAAACACTTCAGCTCTTACCTGGGGTAAAATCTGCAGGTGAAGGAAATAGCGGGTTTTACGTCAGAGGCGGCGGCCCTGATCAAAATTTGGTTTTACTCGATGAAGCTGTTGTATATAATCCCTCCCACCTATTTGGATTTTTCTCAGTTTTCAACGCCGATGCAGTAAAAAGTATAGAACTTGTTAAAGGCGGAATGCCTGCTAATTACGGAGGAAAACTGGCCTCGGTTATTGACATAAGTCTCAAGGAAGGCAATATGAAAAAAATTCAAGCCGAAGGTGGAATAGGATTAATTAGCTCACGTTTAACCATACAAGGACCAATAAAAAAAGACACCGCATCGTTTATTGTTTCCGGAAGAAGAACATATATCGACATTTTAGCTGATCCATTTATAAAGAATACTTCACAATTTAAAGGTTCGGGATACTATTTTTACGATTTAAACACTAAAATAAATTATAAACTCTCGAGCAAGGATCGCTTGTTTTTGAGTGGATACTTTGGCAAAGACATTTTCAATTATGCCAATAAAAAATCCGGGTTTAATGTTCAGATTCCTTGGGGAAATTCAACAGGTTCGTTAAGATGGAATCATCTCTTTAGCAATAACCTCTTCCTTAATTTAACAGGTGTTTTCAGTGATTACAACTTCCAATTTGGTGCTAGCCAGAATAATTTTGAATTTAAACTGTTTTCAGGTGTTCGAGACTGGAATGTGAAAGCAGATTTTAATTATTATCCTCATATTCGTCATAATATAAAATTCGGACTCAATTATATTTTTCACACCTTCATCCCCAACAATGCTTCGGCGAGGCAAGGTGAAGTTAAATTTAACACAGGTGATATAAATAAATTATATGCGCATGAATCAGCATGTTATATCTCCGACGATTTTGATTTATCTGATAAAATCAAACTTAATTTAGGAATTCGATATTCAATCTTTGAGCAGGTTGGACCCTTCGAACGTTATGTAAAAGACAAAATAGGTCAAAATACAGACACCATAAGGTATTCTTTAAATGAAAAAGTGGCCATGTACGGCGGTTTTGAACCAAGAACAGGCATAAGATATTCCTTAAATTCTAAAACATCTGTTAAAGCTTCCTTTACACAAAACTATCAATATATTCATATGGCAACCCTATCCGGAGTTTCTCTGCCGACAGACACCTGGGTTCCGAGCACATCGATGGTTAAACCACAGTTCGGTAGACAATATTCTCTTGGATTTTTCAGAAATTTTCTTGAGAACAAATATGAATCATCCATAGAATTGTATTACAAGCAAATGAAGAATCAGGTAGAATATAAGGAAGGTGCTTTGCCAGAAAATGACGTAAAAGAAAATCCTGACAATAGCTTAACCTTTGGAAACGGGAAAGCTTATGGCATTGAACTTTTTATAAAAAAAACCTATGGCAGTTTTAATGGATGGATTGGGTATACCTTGTCAAAGACTATTCGACAATTTCCACAAATCAACCAAGGATTAGAATATTATGCCAGATATGACCGAAGACATGATATTTCATTGGTAGCTAATTATAATTTAGGTGAACGATGGATATTTTCTGCTGTATTCGTATATGCCAGTGGAAATGCAATCACACTTCCGGTGGCACGTTACTTTATAGAAGGAAATCTTGTGGAGGAATTTGGTGCCAGAAATAGTTTTAGGATGGCTCCTTACCACCGCGCAGATATTTCAATAACCCGCAAAGGCAAACATTCCAAAAGATTTGAATCAAACTGGAATTTTTCTATATTCAACATATACAATAGACATAACCCCTATTTCATTTATTTTGATAATGCTGAAGATGCGGCCAAGGGAGAATTGAAACTAGTAGCAAAACAGGTTTCGCTGTTTCCCATTTTGCCATCTATAAGCTGGAATTTTAAATTTTGATGCGTAAAATAATCAACATATCCATTTTTATAGTTTCAATACTATTTTTGCTGCCTTCTTGCGAAAAAGAAATCTCTATAGTTTTGCCCGATGCCGAAATTAAACCTGTTATTGAAGGAAAAATAGAGCCTGGCTTCCCTCCTTTAATAATTGTCACCAAAAACATAGGATATTTTGATCAAACTAATATCAACACCATCAATAATTTATTTATTCATGATGCTATAATTACAGTAAAAACAGATAGCAGC
>CANHPJ010000109.1 GCA_947462515.1 Bacteroidota bacterium
GATCAAAGGGAAAAAATCCTGATCTTGAAAAGCAGTACGAAAATATGGATCCAATTTGCAGACTTGGCAGACCGGAAGAAATAGCTGAAGCTGCGATATGGCTGTGTTCAGATGCAGCTTCCTTTATCACCGGAGATGCCATTGCAGTGGATGGTGGTTGGGTGGCTCAGTAAAATGATATAGGATTATACTACTGGAGTGTTAAAAAGTGCTGATTTTCATTGTCTTACATAATTCATAGCGTTGGGTAAACCATACAGTGAATTATTCAAATGAGGATGTCTCAAAACAAAATGAAGTCCTTTAGAATTAAAAATTTGAAAATGCATCTGTGGGGGCAAGAACATGTTTGACCAAAAAATATGCTGTATAGAGTTTTGATTCAGCATGTTTATGCATTTTTGAAAACATGAAATTTTGCTAAGGGTAGACCTAATTGATAAAACAGTACCTGTTTTTTAGGTGTTTTGTTCAAATGGGGTGTAATGGGCAAAATAGTCTCTGTATTTTTTTCTGATTTTATTTCTCTGATTAAGTCAATATTATTTTTGACATATCAAAAAAACGAAAGAAGCCTGTTCAATGGAACAGGCTTCTTTCATTTATATAGGTTTTTGTTTATTAGTTGAAAGCATTTATTCCTGTAACATCCATACCTGTAATCAATAAGTGAATATCGTGTGTTCCTTCATAGGTAACTACTGATTCCAAATTCATCATGTGACGCATAATAGGATACTCTCCTGTAATGCCCATTCCACCATGTATTTGTCTTGCTTCTCTGGCTATTTCAAGTGCTATATTAACACTGTTTCTTTTAGCCATAGAAATTTGGGCAGGTGTGGCTCTGTGCTCATTTTTTAAAACTCCAAGTCTCCAAACTAAAAGTTGACCTTTGGTAATTTCTGTTACCATTTCGGCCAATTTCTTTTGAGTTAACTGAAAACCAGCAATAGGTTTTCCAAATTGGATTCTTTCTTTTGAATATCTTAAAGCAGAATCATAGCAATCCATTGCTGCTCCCAAAGCCCCCCAGGCAATTCCGAAACGTGCAGAGTTAAGACATCCCAAAGGACCTTTTAAACCTTTTACATTTGGTAATAAGTTTTCTTTTGGAACTTTTACGTTATCAAAAACTAGTTCTCCGGTTGCGCTGGCTCTTAAGGACCATTTGCTGTGTGTTTCCGGTGTTGTAAAGCCAGGCATTCCTCTTTCAACAATAATTCCTCTTATGTCTCCATTGTCGTCTTTTGCCCAAACAACAGCGATATCGGCAAATGGAGCATTTGAAATCCACATTTTTGCACCGTTTAAAAGATAGTGATCCCCTTTATCTTTGAAATTCGTGATCATACCTGCAGGGTTCGAACCGTGATCAGGTTCAGTTAGGCCAAAACAACCCATCATTTCACCTGAAGCAAGTTTTGGAAGATATTTTTTTCTTTGTTCTTCACTGCCGTAGGTATAAATTGGAAACATTACCAAAGAACTTTGAACTGAGGCTGTAGAGCGAAGACCTGAATCTCCTCTTTCCAATTCTTGCATTAATAAACCATAAGAAATTTGATCTAAACCGGCTCCACCATATTCTTGAGGTATATAAGGTCCAAAGGCTCCAATTTCTGCTAAACCTTTTATCCATTGTTTTGGGAATTCAGCTTTTTGACATGCTTCTTCAACAATTGGTGAAACTTCTTGCTTAACCCATGCTCTTGCAGTATCTCTAATAAGCTTGTGCTCATCTGTTAATAATTCATCTAATAAATAGTAATCAGGAGCTTGGTATCTGTCTGTTGCCATAATTTTTTAAAATTTAAGCGTTAAAAGTAAAAATATATATTATAATTTATACACGTATTCCAATTACGAGAATGTCATCAATTTGTTCAAGGGATCCTCTCCATTGTTCAATTCTTTCATTTAGAATGTTTTTTTGCTCTTTCATCGGTTTATCTTGAATGCCAAGAAGCAATTCTTTCAATTGTTTGGGCATGAATTTTTTTCCTTTCTCTCCACCAAATTGATCACAATATCCATCGGAAAACATGTAGAATGTATCTCCTTTTTCAAGTTTTATTTCGTGGTTTGTAAAGGAGTTAAATCCTTCGTTTACATATGAACCAACCGGTTGTTTGTCTGCTTTAATTTCTGCTAGTCCGGATAATTGACTTATTGCTCTTTTTTCAAGAATCAAATCTGAATTTTCTATTCCTTCCCTAATTAGCCAAAGCGGGTTAAAAGCACCTGAATACTGCAGTAGCATTTGATCAGTATCAATACTACATAGGGCAATATCCATTCCGTCTTTAACATCAGTTTCTTTCTGACTATTTCTTAATGTTTCACTCAATATTTTGTTGACTTGTTCTAGAATTTCAGATGGTTTGGTTTTCCCGTGCTCATTAACAGCTTGATTAAGAGCGGTATGTCCAATTATACTCATAAAGGCTCCCGGTACTCCATGTCCTGTGCAATCTACAGCTGCAATATGTTTTATAGGTGTTTCACTTTCTGCAGATATGGTTTCGTTAAACCAGTAAAAATCCCCACTTACTATATCTTTAGGTTTAAATAGAATGAAATGTTCAGATAGGGAATTATCAAGAACGGCTTTTGGCGGCAGTATAGCTTCTTGAATTCTTTTAGCATAAACGATACTGTCTGTAATATCTTTGTTTTTTTCTTCGATGATGTGTTTTTGGTCACTGATTTCTTTGTTTTGGCTTGCTAAGAGGTCATTTGCAGCCCTTTTTTGAGCGTAACCTCTATAAATCACTATTGAAAGAATCAAGATTAGGGCAAAACCAGCTGAGAAAGAGTAAATCAAAATTTTGTTTCTGTTTAGCTGTAGATCCTGTAATTCCCCTTGCTTGGTTAATAGTTGAATCTCTTTTTCCTTTTTTTCACTTTCGTATTTGGTGGATAGTTCGGCTATTTGATTAGATTTTGTGTCATTGAATATTGAATCTTTAATGTCAGAGTATAGTTTATGATACTCATATGCTTTATTGTAATCATTCACCGCTGAGTGAACCTCCGCAAGTCCTTCGTAGCATTCTTGTATTTTTCTTTTTAGTCCCAGTTCTCTTGCTAATTCTAAACTTTTATTGAATGAGTTTATACTTTCTTGATGTTTTTTTAATAGTTTGTAGGTGTTTCCAATATTGAAAAAAGCCGTTGCACAACCATTTTTGTCCGAAACTTCCTCGTATAATTTCAGAGATTCCAGGTGATATTTAATCGCCTCATCGAATTTTTTTTCTTTTTCATATATTGTTCCTATGTTGGTAAGCGTAGTGGGGATTCCTTTTTTGTCGCCTATTTCTTTTTTTAGAGTTAACGCTTGCTTGTAGTATTCCAGTGCTTTGGGATAATCTTTGTTTTGAATATATACATTTCCTAAATTATTGTTGGTTTCTGCTAGGCCTTTTTTATCATTTAATTCTTTTCTTATCTCTAATGCCTTAAGATAAAATCCCAATGCTTGATCTAGGTTTCCCAGGTGAACTTGGGTGTTTGCTATATTGTTGTAGGAAGCTCCAATGCCTTTTTTGTTTTGCAAATCGCCTGGGTTTTCTTTTTCTATTTCTTCCTTTATTTTGAGAGATTTGAATATCCAAGTTAGTGCTTCGGAGTAATTACTTAACTCTGAATAAACTGTGCCCAGGTTATTTGATGCTTTGGAAGCTCGTTTTTTGTTATTTATCTCAATACAGATTTTGTAAGATTTTTCATAGTTTTCAATAGCTTTTGTATAATCTCCCTGATGGAAATATACATTACCTAAGTTTTCCAAGCTTTCAGAAATGTCCTCTTTAGAATTGATTTCTTGTCTGATTTTCAGGGAAATCATAAAGTTTTCAACGGACTCCTTATAACTGTTTTGGTAGCGGAATGAAAGACCTATGTTGTTATATGAATCTGCTTGTCCTTTCTTATATTTTATTTTTTTTGCCAGGCTAAGCGCTTGTATTGCATATTTCATCCCATCTTCAGGTTTTTTTGAAGTTATTTTTTGGGATAATACGTTTAATGTATTGATTTTGGTGGTATCTAATGTAGTAGTGCTTATTACTTTTTTCAGGGAATCTAAATCAATCTCTTCTCCGAAAGCAACCGGGGCATTAATAAAAAACATTGAAGTGATTAGTACTAAAAAAAAAACTACATTTTTCATTAACGAGATTCTTTTTTGAAAAAAATTACTCGGTAAAATTAACTAAAATAAATGTTAATCAATTATAAATAGACTAATTTTTCACAAATAAAAAACCACCGAGTTCCGGTGGTTTTTTATTTGTGAAAAATTAATCCATCTCAATAACTTTATGAGTTTGAAGTTGGTTATTGATTTTTAGTTTTATCAGATAAATTCCTGCAGGCTCGCCAATTGCTTTGGCACTGAAAATATATTTATAGTCTCCCGTCGGTTTTATATCATTTTCCAAAACGGCTATTCTTTTTCCAACAAGATTATAAACTTCTAAAGAAACTATGCTTCTTTCTGAAAGTTTATAAGATATGTTTGTTGAACCAGAGTATGGATTAGGATACGATTTAAATTTAGATTCTCCAGTTTTTGAAGCTGATGCTATTCCACTTGGAACGTAGGTTACATCAATCGTTCCCGTTGAATCTACAAAGTAATTATTGTCTACCGAAGTTGTGTCTTCAGTTGCAATTTCTACATCATAGGTTTTTTTCATTTCAAGACCAGGGATATCTACAATTATTTTGAATTTACCTTTGTCTACGTTGTTAAACTGATAGAACCCTAGTGAATCTGTTTTTGTGTTTGCTACAATAATTCCGTCCGGATCTTCCTCAAGAGATACATCAACGCCTGGTAAAGGCTCACTAGCTCTTTTTCCATTGGTCACATTGGCAATTAATCCGCTTATTTTTGCCTTACCATTCATAGGAGTTAAGTCAATAACTTTCAGGTCAATTGTTTTGTTTTCATTACAGATTGAGTTTATGGTGTCACCTTCATTCCATTTGTGTTGGAAGTTATAGTAGGTCTTCAATGCAAATGGATGCAGTGCTGTATCAGGAATAGCTGCTATGAGGTAACTTCCTACCGGTAATTCAGGGATGCTATATCTTCCATTTGAATCTATTTTGCTCGAGCCAACTAAATCAAATGCTCCTGTATTTGCTACATAAAACACATTAACATCACCACCTTTTAATTTATCGTTGTTTTTAGATAAAAATGCCACTCCGTTTAATCCAGGGTTAGCACCTTTAGCTTTAACAATGATCGAGGCATTTAATGAACAATTAGCTGCATCTTTAACAGTTACGATGTGTTCACCCGCTTTTAAATTAATTGCCTGAGCGGAAGTTTGGTTTGGTTTTGTGTTCCAGGAATAGGTATATGGATTAGTTCCTCCTATTATCTCGATGCTGGCGGTTCCATCAGGAGAACTGGCGCAAGTAGATTCTGTGCTAGTTGTGTTTTTTACCGAAGGACCATTTGTATTTCCTATGTTTACGTTTCCTTTTGAAGTACATCCCATGCTATCAGTTACAGTTACGAAATAGGTTTTTGCACTTAGGTTGCTGATGTTCTTCGTGCCAAGGCCATTTGACCATTTGTAAATGTATGGTTCAAACCCTCCTTTGGCCTCAATATTAGCAGTTCCATTGGCAGTTCCACAATTCGAATTTGTTTGAGTGAAACTTAAAGTAATAGAAGGAGCAATGTTAACGAATACCGTATCAGAGCTTGAACAACCATTTGAGTCGATAGCCACAACACTATATGATTTAGCAGAATCGGGAGAAACTATAATGTCTGATTTGTTTTCTCCTGTATTCCATGTAAATGTATTTGCGTTCGCTATTGCACTAAGGTTTACTTTTGAACCAGGGCATATTAATTTATCCGTCCCAGCATTTACAACAATTTTGTTTATTTTAATATTCTTTGTTACGCTGTCTGATTTAGTATTAGTGCTGTCAGAAATTACCAATGTCACTGAATAGATGCCTGCTTCTGAATAAGTGTGAGAAGGTTCTCTTTCTGTTGAAGATGATCCGTCTCCAAAAATCCATTTCCATTGACCAATTCCTTTGTAGGTGGATTTGTCTATGAATTTTGTTTGTACACCTGAACACACATTATTAAATGAAAAATCAGCGAAATCCTTTATACATTGATTAATATGTACCATATTCATGGCAGTATCACTGTGTCCCATGGTGTCAGAAACAATAAGGCTTACATTGTACATACCAGTATCGGCATAATGATGGAATGGATTCATAACAGACGATGTTGAGCCATCACCGAAACTCCAGCTCCATAAAGATTTGTCAGCAGGATAGTTAGACTGGTTAAAGAAATGTGTCGTATCCCCTTTACAAGTTTTATCCCAAGCA
>CANHPJ010000110.1 GCA_947462515.1 Bacteroidota bacterium
GAAGGACAGGTTTGGGAAGCCGCTATGTATGGAGCTGCCAAGAAAATGGATAATATTATAGCTACTATTGATGTAAATGGACGTCAAATTGATGGTGATACCGATCAGGTTCTTAACATGGGTAATTTAAGAGCCAAGTGGGAAGCATTTGGTTGGGAAGTGCTTGAGATGAAAAACGGAAATGACATCAACGATGTATTGAGCACTTTAAAACTTGCAAAAACTCTCACAGGAAAAGGCAAACCTGTTATGGTATTGATGAAAACAGAAATGGGTTTTGGCGTTGATTTTATGATGGGTACACACAAATGGCATGGTGTGGCGCCAAATAATGAACAGCTATCGAACGCTTTAAGTCAACTGGAAGAAACTTTAGGAGATTACTAATAGTTTTAATTCTTTAAAACAATATCCATTTAAATCAAATAGACCTAATTAAAGCACAATCCAAAATATAAAAGAAATAAAATGAAGAAATATACCTATACAACCACAAATGATACCAGATCTGGATTTGGAGATGGATTGCTTGAATTGGGAAGAAAAAATCCTGATGTGGTTGCACTTTGCGCTGATTTAACAGGATCACTAAAAATGAATGCCTTTGAAAAGGAGTTCCCTGATCGTTTTTTTCAAATCGGCATAGCTGAAGCTAATATGATGGGTATTGCTGCAGGTATGACCATTGGAGGCAAAATTCCATTTACCGGAACTTTCGCTAATTTTTCTACAGGCAGAGTATATGATCAAATAAGACAATCTATAGCCTATTCAGGTAAAAATGTTAAAATATGTGCTTCTCATGCCGGATTGACATTAGGTGAAGATGGGGCGACGCATCAAATATTGGAAGATTTAGGTTTAATGAAAATGTTACCCCATATGGCGGTAATAAATCCATGTGATTATAATCAAACAAAGGCTGCCACCATAGCCATTGCAGATTATGAAGGGCCTGTTTATTTGAGATTTGGAAGACCTAAGGTTCCTGTTTTTATGCCTACTGACATGCCATTTATTGTTGGCAAAGCAATTTTGCTTAACGAAGGTGCTGATGTGAGTATTTTTGCCACCGGGCATTTAGTTTGGGAGGCAATAATTGCGGGTGAAATTTTAGCTGAAAAGGGAATCAGTGCCGAAATCATCAACATACATACCATAAAGCCATTAGACGATGAGGCAATTTTAAAATCAGTACTAAAAACAAAGTGTGTAGTTACTGCTGAAGAACATCAAATGAACGGTGGATTAGGAGACAGTATAGCACAGTTATTAGCCAGAAACAATCCAACGCCGATGGAAATGGTGGCCGTTAATGACAGTTTTGGGGAAAGCGGGACACCGGAAGAATTGATGAAAAAATATGGATTGGATTCCTCCAATATTGTTGAAGCGGCCTTAAAGGTAATTTCAAGAAAAGCATAAAAAAGAAACTTATAAGTTTTAAAAAGGTATCGATTGATTCGATACCTTTTTAGTTTAATAAACATGATAAAAAAAATCCTGCTCTGCTTATCTATATATTGCTGTAATGAGCATGCCTTCAGCCAAAATCTATATGAAAAAGGCAATCATTATCTTGATGTGAATATTGCTTTTGGCGGAAACAAGGTTTATACGCAGTTAAGCGATGAATTAAATAAAACCAATTCAATAAACATCAGCTTGCCCGCATTGACTTATGAATATGGCTTACTGAATGAAATTGGTGTTGGAATGCAGGTTCAAGACAATCATTATTTTTCAAAAAAAATCCCTACCTACTTAAGCTCCACTACCTTTTTAATAAACAATAATTTACATTATATAAAAAAGGAAAATTTTGATTTTATTGTTGGTATAGGTTATGGATTAGGAATTTATAAAGCAAAGGATAGAGAATTTAAATACATATCAAATGGATCAGGCTTTGCTTATAATATTTATATAGCATCAAGGTTCATTTTAAGCGAAAAGCTCACTATTAATGCCAAAATGTTATGGAATGACGAAAGCTATAAAATGACCCATTTAAATTTCAATACCATTGAATACCAATTAAATAAAAATTCAGATTATTATACTTATCTGAAAGGGATTCATCTATCATTTGGAATTACTTTCAATTTAAAAAAAGCATTGCTAAGAGGCAAAAAACAGAAATAGTATTTTAGAAGTATTTAATATGATAACAAACCGTCAACTCTTCACTTCCTATTTGGCACAGACATCTGATTTCCCATTGAGTTTAGAAATCGAAAAAGCAGAAGGTGTATATATGTATGATGTTAGCGGTAAAAAATACCTGGATTTAATTTCCGGTATTTCGGTAAGCAATATCGGGCACCGACATCCAAAAGTATTACAAGCTATAAAAGAACAGCTTGATAAATACCTGCACCTGATGGTTTACGGAGAATACATTCAGTCGCCTCAGGTAAAGCTGGCAGCACTTTTGGCGAGCAAGCTACCTCCTGCTCTATCATGCAGTTATTTTGTAAACTCAGGAAGCGAAGCCATAGAAGGAGCGTTAAAATTGGCTAAAAGATATACGGGTAAAACAGAAATTATAAGCTTTAAAAATGCCTATCATGGCAGTTCCCATGGTGCTTTAAGCGTTATGGGCAACGAAATATTTAAGAATGCTTTTCGACCATTGTTGCCTGATGTAAGAATTTGCGAGTTTAACAAGGAACAAGAGCTCGAAAAAATCACCTCTAAAACAGCCTGCGTAATCATTGAACCTATTCAGGGTGAGGCCGGTGTAAGGATTCCTGATTATGGTTTTTTAATGAAGTTAAGGAGGAAGTGCGACCAAATGAAAACCCTATTAATTTTCGACGAAATTCAAACCGGTTTTGGAAGAACCGGTACATTATTTGCCTTTGAACAGTTTGGGGTAATCCCTGATATAATCACCATCGCCAAAGGCATGGGCGGAGGAATGCCAATAGGAGCTTTTATCTCCTCAAAAGAGATTATGGATACCCTAAAAGATAATCCTGTGCTGGGTCATATAACCACCTTCGGCGGGCACCCGGTTTCATGCGCTGCATCACAAGGATGTTTGGAGGCTATTTTAGAAGAAAAATTGATCGATACAATTTACGAAAAAGAACAACTTTTTAAATCCTTACTCATACATCCGGCCATAATTGAAGTAAGAGGCAAAGGATTACTTTTAGCTGTGGAGTTCACAAATTATGAATTTAACAAAAAGGTAATAGACAGATGCATAGAAAAAGGAGTTATTACAGATTGGTTTCTTTTTTGTGATAATAGTATGCGAATTGCTCCACCATTAACAATTGAATTGGAGGAGATAAATTATGCCTGTTCCATAATTTTACAAAGCATCCATGAAATTCAAAATAATATTTGAAAAATTAGCTGAATACAATAAAATCATTTGCATACTTGCTTGGATTAAACCTATAAAATGAAAAAGGTTACTTCAATAATAATTGTTTTAATTATTGCGGTAAGTCTTTTTCCCTCTCAACTATATTCCTGGGGATTTTTCGCCCACAAAAGAATCAATAGACTGGCCATATTCACCTTACCCCCCGGAATGATAGGTTTCTATAAAAAAAACATGGAATACATTTCGGAACATGCCGTGGATCCGGATAAAAGAAGATATGCAATTGATGGTGAGGCGGAAAGACATTTCATTGACATGGATCATTATGCCAAAAAACAAGAAGATCCATTTGAAAATGTGCCTCAAAATTGGGTACAGGCAGTTGCCAAATTTTCTGAAGACACCTTAAAATCCCATGGCATTGTTCCTTGGCATATCGAATTGATGGTTAAACGATTAACAAATGCTTTTAAGGAGGAAGACCTTGAAAAAATCTTGAAATATTCGGCGGAGCTGGGTCATTATATTGCCGATGCTCATGTTCCACTTCATACCACAGAAAACTATAATGGACAGTTGACAGACCAAAGAGGAATTCATGGTTTTTGGGAATCCAGATTGCCCGAGTTATATGCATCGAATTATGATAATTTTGTAGGAAGGGCAAAATACATTGATAAGCCACTACAAGCAGCCTGGTCGATTGTTAAAATCAGTTTTCAAGCCAAGGATTCTGTTTTAGAATTTGAGGCCAAATTAAACAAACGATTCCCGCCGGATAAAAAATATGCCATAGAGAATCGGGGCAATATAAGCACTAAAGTATATTCGCAAGCCTATTCATTGGAATACGATAGCTTACTAAATGGCATGGTTGAAAAGCGTTATAGGGAAGCAATAAATACCATTGGCAATTTTTGGTATACTGCCTGGGTAAATGCCGGACAGCCGGATTTAAATAACCTGAACAACGATAAAGTGATAATAGAAATGCAAAAAAAGGCATTGGAAGAAGAGAGACACTGGAATACTGTAAAAAGAATTATACTCAAAGGTCATGAAGACTAACTTTTTCATTTGAAAAATTTATATTTGTAATTATGGCAGGAAATACATTTGGTAATATATTCATATTAAGCACTTTTGGAGAATCTCATGGGGCAGCTATTGGCGGCATCATAGATGGTTGTCCATCTGGCTTAATCATTGATTTTGAATTCATTCAAAACGAATTAAACAGAAGAAAACCCGGTCAGTCTAAAATTGTCACACAGAGAAAAGAAGGCGATGAAGTAGAGTTCTTATCTGGAATTTTTCAAGGTAAGACCACAGGAACTCCAATAGGCTTTGTAATACGAAACGAGAATCAAAAAACAACAGACTATAATCATTTGGTGGCAGCTTACAGGCCATCGCATGCTGATTATACCTATGATCAAAAATATGGGCACAGAGACTATCGCGGTGGCGGACGATCCTCAGCAAGGGAGACTGCAACTAGGGTTGTTGCAGGAGCGATTGCAAAATTGATTTTAAAACACCATGGCATTTCTGTATGGGCTTATGTATCGCAGGTGGGAGAAATAAAATTGAATAAACATTACTCGGAAGTAAATCCGAGTATCATTGAACAAAATCCGGTACGTTGCCCAGATGAGCAAACAGCTGAATTAATGATCGATGAAATTGAAAAAGTGAGAAAAGAAGGTGACAGCATTGGAGGGATTATTACGGGAATTGCTCAAGGTGTTCCTGCAGGGTTGGGAGAGCCGGTATTTGACAAGTTACATGCTGATTTAGGAAAAGCCATGTTGGGAATTAATGCCGTTAAGGGTTTTGAATATGGTTCGGGTTTTGATGGGACTAAAATGAGGGGTTCAGTTCACAATGATATTTTTTTGAAGAATGATAATAAAGGAATATCCACGCTTACCAATAAATCTGGAGGAATACAAGGTGGTATTTCAAATGGAGAAGATATTTACTTTAATGTTGCTTTTAAGCCGGTGGCTACCATCATGCAAAATCAACAATCTGTTAATAGTGAAGGAAATAAAATAGAACTCCTTGGAAAAGGAAGGCACGATGCTTGTGTTTTACCAAGGGCAGTGCCCATAGTAGAAGCCATGACAGCATTGGTATTGGTGGATCATTTACTTCGTAATAAAACCACTAAATTGAATTTGTAGACCAAACTTTGAATTAATAAACATAACAAAGTTTATAAATTTAAAAGATGGAAAATAAAACAATTACATAAGAACATAATTTTGTTGTGTTTAATTTTTTAAAATCACAATTATAACTAGACAGCATGTACGGAATTTGTAATTTAAGTATTGTTCCATGCAGGGCCGAGGCTTCAGACAGAAGTGAGATGGTTACCCAATTGCTTTTTGGAGAGCACTTTGAAATCATTGAAGTTCAAAAAAAATGGGTTAAAATAAGAATCGCCTACGATAATTATGAATGCTGGATTGATCCCAAACAGCTTCAAATAATTTCAGAAGAAACATATAAAGAATTACAAACTAGCGCATTACATATAACAACAGATTTGGTTCAAGTTGTTATGTCGAAGGAAAACGATCAAGTATTTCCAATTGTAATAGGCAGTATACTCCCCTATTTTGATGCAGAAGTATGTAATTTAGAGGGTCACGAATATGCCTTTGAGGGAACCAGCGTTCTTCCTTCTCAAGTTTCTGACAAAAATAAAATTATTGAATTTGCATACAGCTATTTGAATTCTCCTTATTTATGGGGAGGAAAGTCTCCTTTTGGAATTGATTGTTCAGGATTTACTCAAATTGTATACAAACTTGCAGGAGAAAAACTGCCCCGAGATGCCTATCAGCAGTCGGAGCTAGGACAAACATTAAGTTTTATTGAGGAAGCCGAACCAGGCGACCTTGCCTTTTTCGATAATGAAGAAGGAAGAATTATTCACGTGGGCATCATTTTGGAGGAAAATCAAATAATACATGCCAGTGGAAAA
>CANHPJ010000111.1 GCA_947462515.1 Bacteroidota bacterium
AGTAGATTTTAACCGCATAATAATGAAAACTACAGGCATGAGTAAAGGCAATAATCAGGTGATTTATGAATTAGAAATTCCTTTTATTGAAGTTGAAAACAAATGCGAAGCCATGACTGGATTTGACCATTCGGGTGGTTGGGGTCATCCCCCAGATTTAGAAGGAAGGAAAGAGGATTTATTAAACGGAAAAACAAATATTGTACTTAATAAAGCACTTGATATTAGTCCGTTAAAAACTACACCAGAAGGTCTTCAAGAATATTGGATACAATGGAAACACAATGATTATCAGAAAGATTGCAAGTAGTCCCGATGTTTAAAAATCATTTTACACCTTAATTGATAACGAATTAAATTAATTCCATACTAACATAAAGTTAATAATCTCAAAAATTACAGCTCCCTAGAATATTATCTAAACAAAGATTCTTCCAAACAGCTGAATGGTTTCTTATTTAAATCAAAAAATAGCTTAAAAAAAACCGCTTAAAGTAAATCCATATTCAAAACGGATTCGGAGCCTAAAACAAAAAACTAATAACTTTATTTAAATAGGCCAAAACGATTGGTTTTCAATGATTTTCATATTAAAACGCTTCAAAGTATTCTTACACACAAATGTTACAGCTCCAAAAATTGACAAATTCATTAAGGATTAAAGAAATTACTCCAAACGAAAAAAGTTTTTATAAAAAAAATAATTACTTTAGCCTACCATTGATTTAAATTATCAAAATAGAATTTAGATTAAAAAAAGGTACCCTATACTTAAGCTGAAAAAAATCCTCGTAATAAATGATTGATAAAAAATTTAAATTATCCAAGCCACCTAATCATCAAATACAGTATCTATTTATTTTATTATGTTTTTTTTCTTTCACAAAAATTTTTGCTCAAGAAAACAATAAGAAACTACATATTAACTTTTTTGGGCATCTCGAATACGATTTTGATAAACTCTCAACGGGAAACAACTCCTATTTTAGTATTGGAGAGCAAGACATCTTCATCACCTCAAAAATAAATGACCGCATTTCGTTTTTAGGTGAAAATGTAATACGTTATGACAGTAAATCTTCTTCCACATTCATTCCAAGTATTGAAAGGGTTCAATTAAAATTCGATTATTACGAAAACCATAGTCTTATTGTTGGTAAAATGCATTCACCAATAAACTACTGGAATGATGTTTACCACCATGGTAGATTGTTTTTTCCAACCGTTGACAGACCGCTTGCATTTTCGTATTTAGTTCCTGTTCACACCCTTGGTTTAAGACTTCAAGGACAAAATCTGGGTAAATTAAAATTCGGTTACGATTTGATGACCGGCAATGGCATATCGTCAAACGACTTTACAGATTTAGGAGTTAACAACTCTCTTTTAGCAGCCTTTCATGTAAAACCCTTTGATAATTTTAGAATTGGACTATCCTACTACTACGATTTTATTAAGGGAAATTACTCGGGGGCTCACAGCGGCCACTCAACTGCTGTGCATCAGGCAGCACTTGCCAAGTATAAAGGCAATATTAACTTTGAATTATTCTCATTTTCGGCCTCTTATTTTTCAGATAAATTTGAATTCCTCAATGAATCTTGTGTGAATAAATCGAGAAGTGACACGCTGGGGATGGCCATTAATATGAGTAACTATACTTATTTTGGATATAAAATAAAAGAAAACATAACTCCATTTGCTTCATATGATTTTATTGATATTTCAAACAAAGATGTGCATATTGGTCATTTAAGTAAAAGCAAAATAATTTTAGGTTGTCGCTACGACATCAATCATCTATTGAACCTCAAATTTCATTTTGCACGCATCTCCCCAAACCATGCGTTTATAAACTCTCACATTCATCAAACTGAGCCCGATAGTTATGAATTTAAAATACAGATGGCTTATGGGTTTTAGCAAATCAATACTCACACTCTGTTTTGTTCTGAGTATTTTCGGATCGTATACTGTACAGGGTCAAATTGCAAGTGATTTACTGGTAATAGCAAATGAAATAGGGAGCACTAACCTAACTAAAAAACAAGTGATAGCCTATGCTAAAGGAGAAAAAAACTTCTGGCCAAACAGCAAAAAGGTAGTCATCGTTCTACCCTCTGCAAAATCTGAAATTGCAGAAGCTGTTGCTCTTACTGTTTATAAAACAAATTCCGGGGGGATGCAAAAATATTGGTTGTCCCTGATATTTCAGGGACGAGCCGACCCTCCTGTTTTTCTCGGAAACGATGAAGAAACTATCCGGTTTATTGAAAAAAATAAAGGGGCAATAGGTTTCATCAGCGCAAAAAACAAATCCAAAGCGAATGATTATTTAATTGAAGTAAAAACAGATTAAATTCAACAATGAAAATTTTTGGCAGCATATCCTTCAAAATCTGGATTTACTTTTCTTCCATTCTATTTATATCCTCCGGACTAGTTATTTATTATTTCCCGCATCAGCAGGAAAAAGCAATACTAAAATACCGAGGTAAAGAATTACAGGAATTGTGCAGAACAATCTCACTTGGTGTAGAACTATCGCTTGATGTGAATGATTTTCAAAAACTAAAAAAATCACTATCATACTACCAAAAAAAGCGAAAGGACTTTGATTTTTTATTGCTAATGCAAACAGATACACTTTTGGGTAAGGAAAGTATATTTGAGCAAATAACTGACAAGAGCGAATTCGATTTTTTCAAAATAGATACCTCTAAGTACTTGATGAAATCCGAACCCTTTTCAACGCCTATTATGGACGGAAGGGTTATTATAGGTTTAAGTAAAAACAGGGTTAGTAAGGAAGTTCATGAAACCAATTTACCAATCTACATTACACTTTTGGTAATTTTACTGATTACTATTTTATTGTTTTATTTTGTGGCTCGAACAATTTCATCACCTATTAATCAGGCGATTAAAAACGCGAAACTTCTACAAGATAATCATTTTGAAAGCTTTAACATACTACCAAAAAACTCAGGCGATGAAATCGCTGAATTACACAATGCCCTTATCAGCCTAAAAGACAGCCTCTTGTATCAAAAACAGGACAACAAAAACTTACTGGACAACCTCGAAACGAAAATTACGGAACGAACCGATAAACTTAACCAAACACTTAACAGGCTCAATGAAGCTCAGGAAATTGCCTCTCTAGGCTATTACAGTTTCTATGATCAAAAAAACGCGCTATTTTGTTCAGAAAACATCAAAAGCATCCTGGAAATTGAAACAGGTAACATAAATAATCTGGAGCATTTTAAAAGCCTAATTGATCCCGAATACATTGAAGAATTTGAAGCAAACTTCACAAAACAGCCAATTGTTCCTTTTAGCATTGAAATTAGAACCAATGTTATAGATGGTACCTTAGACACAAAAAAATGGATAGCCATAAACGGCAAATGTTTTACTGATAAGGAAACCGGTAAATGTTACCTTTCAGGTACCATTCAAGAAATTACAGCCCGAAAAAATGGAGAAGCTGACTTGCGAAGATTATCTCAAGCAGTTAAAAACTCCTTCAACAGTATTATCATCACCGATTTAAATCAAAAGATTACTTGGATAAATGATAGTTTACTTAAGTTAACCGGTTATAGCCGAGAGGAAATTATTGGCAATACACCCAAAATGTTTCAGTCTGAGGAGACAGATCCTGAAACTAAAAAAACTATCAGAGAAAACTTAAAAACATTTAAGTCATTTAAAACTGAAATTCAAAATAAGGGGAAAAATGGCACAAGCTACTGGCTTGAACTCTATATTCAGCCGGTTTTAAATGAAAAAGGAATAGCTGAAGGATTTATGGCTATTGAAATTGACATTACCGACCGAATAGAAAAAGAACAGCTCATTAAGCAATATATTTCAGAAATTGAGGAGAGAGAAAAAGAAATTAAAGACATCAACACCAATCTTGAAATAAAAGTAGCAGAGAAAACCAAAGACTTGGAATTAAGCATAGAGCAAATTCAAAAGTCGCAGCAAGAACTTATAAAAAAAGAAAAACTAGCTACTTTAGGTCTATTGGTTGCAGGAATTGCTCATGAAGTCAACACTCCATTAGGAGCCATTAAAGCTTCTGCTGAAAACTTAGATTATTTGTTTTCAAAAGATTTTTTTGATGTGATTAACAAAGTTTCTTTAACAGATTTCAGACAAGCCCTCGAATTTTATGTTTCACTAAAAGATCTGAATAGCCCTGATACTATTTCTCAGCGTAAGTATGCTAAAACAATACAGGAAAAATTAAATCTAAATTATCCTCAAATACCAAATGCCTTTGCTTTATCAAAAGAACTTGCAATTATTGGTTTCGACGACATAAGCAACGAGGCCACCAGGTTATTACAACAAGAAAATTTTAACGAAATAATTAGAACTGTAAGGCTACTTTTGAACATTCAACGATCGTTAAAAACCATCAGTGATGGAGCACTTAAAAGCAGTAAAATAATAAAAGCTCTCAACGTATACTCTCATAGTTCAGATCAAACACAGCAATCAATCTTCAAGCTAAAAGATAATGTAGATAATATCATTGCCTTATTGTGGAATAAAATAAAAAACAACTCAGCGGTAAAAAACAACATCCCTGAAAACATTGAAATAAGTGGATTTGAGGACGATCTTTCTCAAGTATGGACAAACATCATAAACAATGCGCTGCAAGCCAGCAACAATAAATGCAACATTGTATTTGATTATCTGGAAGAAAGCACGCACCATCTAATAACCATAAAAAACGACGGGCCACAAATTCCGGAAGAAGTCATAGGTAGAGTTTTTGATGAATTTTTTACCACAAAAAAAAGAGGAGAAGGAACCGGATTGGGCTTAAATATTGTAAAAAATATTATTGAAAAGCATCAGGGAAAAATTAATTGCACCAGTTCTGAAAAAGAAACATTATTTTTGATTCGCTTAAATAAATTAAATTAGAAAAAAGACCACCGAGATGTTAAATAATAAAGCTATTCTTATAGTTGATGATGAGTTTATAATCCTGGAGTCACTTCGCATTCAAATTAGTAGAATTCTTCCCGAAACAATTTTATTGGAGGCAGCTTCCTCCGGTGAAGAATCCTTTCAGGTAATCGATGATTTTTATGATAATGGCAACGAATTGGTACTGGTTATTTCTGATTTTCATTTAGACGATGTAAAAGGTACTGAAATACTAAAATATGCCGTTCAAAAATATCCACAGGTGCAAAAAGCAATATTAACCGGTCAGGCTGATGTGGAACAAATCAAGATTTTTCAGTCAGAATTTGGTGAAACGACTACCCTATCAAAACCCTGGGACTTTTCGGATATTCAAAATATGATTACACCCTTTATTGATTGATTTTTATTCTACATTCACTTCTGACAGTTTTTAAAAAGTTTAGACTGCGTTTTTAGCCATTCACAATTTAAATCAACTGTCAAATTAAATGAACACTATTTCGGAGTAATGGAATTTCAAAGCATAAATTTCCAAAATTGAAAACTACCAGAAAAAAGATAAGAATTGACCTATCTATTACCCTTTAGTCGAATTGTTCAAACGAATCTTGATTTTAAGTTGACTTATTGTTCACTTGATCTAAATAATAAACTAATTAAGAACTTCTCAAAACATTCTTAAAATGCAATTTTAATTAGTCGCTCGAATTTTTTCTTTATTAATATAGAGCCATCGGTTGGAAACCGATTTGATTTCAAAGTGTAGTTTTTTTTTAGTGCTTGAGATAATTTCAAGTTTTATACTTTATAAAGCGTAATAATAGGATTAGCCCAAATTGCCCCATAGTCGAATCTTATAAAACCATATATTTCCAAAAACCACCAACACAAATATCCATCACCCCGCCTAGAAGTATAAAACCCCTTGATGAATAACTATGTTAAAATATTTTATTTCGTCAATCTATCCTACTAGAATTTAGAACAACCTTTGAAAACCAGTAGTTTTGTCTTTTATTTCCAGATTAAGAATTAACTATAATTATTACGTTCAATCACATCCCTAATACACCGCCAAAGTTTTTATATGAATAAAACCTACTCCTTCCAAGGATACGTATCGGGCATCTGAAATTCATCAACCTTAATATTTAAGGGATGAATAGCTTTGGTTTCATCAATAAACAAAAACGCGTCATAACGTTCAGGAATTATACTGGGCACATAATTACCTGATTTCTCATCGCGCGGGTCGTAAACCACTCCTATTGCACGATGATTAATAGGAAGATTAAAAGGTGATTTATGTTTTAATTTGTCCAAAATAATCAAC
>CANHPJ010000112.1 GCA_947462515.1 Bacteroidota bacterium
AAATTCAGCTAAAGCCTCTAGGGAGGTAAGTGGTGGAGATGGTATGCACTGTGAAATTTCTCAGATAGATAACAATATCTTGTTTCCAACGATTTATACCGGGGCATTAAAAAGATTGAAAGCTAGTACTGCAGCTGTGCCTGAGTCTTTCAATTCTGCCGCTTTAGATAGCGCAGTTAGGGTGTACGAAGCCGCTTTTGTTACTCCTATTGAACTTTGGGAAAGCTTTAATGACAATAATAGTCCTGACTCTGTGATTTTTTCTGCTTCAACAATTAAACATAATTTCAAGTCATCGGGTAATGGTTCAATACTGAAATTCGAAGATAGTTTGATTAGACCTCAAGTGGCCACCAAAATTCTACCACTATCTGTTCAGGTTACCAGTCTTACTCAAATTATAAAAGATAATGGAAAAGGAGAGATGATAAATTCAGGTGGTCAGAAAGCCGGAAATATAAATTACGAAACTGGATTGATCTCTGTAGAATTTTCTAAAGCACCTGCAAACAATGTGGCAATCAACGTTGAGTTTGATGTTAGATATAATGCAGGCGATCAGATAATTCTAAACAGCAATACTGCTGACTATCCTTTTAAATATACTTTGCCTTCTAATTTGGAAAAAGGAGAATCCATTAAAATTCACGATAAAATACAATCTAAATTAGCTTTAGGCCTAAGTGGTTCGGTTTGGATTACAAAACGTGCCTTGGATTTTGGTAAAGAATCGAAATGGATTAAAGTTGCCGATATAAAAGGAACTGTTCAGCATATGGGATTTTCACCAGATGGTAATGTTTTGTTTGTTTCTACTCAAACAGGAGGTTTATATAGAATTTCAGGATTATCTTCACTTACAGATTCTATGGCATCTAAATATACAAACAGTCCAATTCCTTCTGTTTTGACTGTTACAACAATTTCTGGTCCTTTTAATAATCGATCCATTACAGACGTCACTGTAGATCCAAAAAATAATGATCATGTGATTTTAACAACAGGTAATTATGGCAATAGCAGTTATGTTTTCAGATCCACTGATGCCACTGCTTTAACTCCAACTTTTACAGCTGTGCAAGGTAACTTACCGAAAATGCCTGTTTACTCAGCTATTATTAATAAAAAAGATCCAAAGCAGGTAATTATTGGAACTGAATATGGAGTTTTTTCAACAGGTGACATTACAGTAGCAGCTCCAGTTTGGGTTTCTGAAAATAATGGATTCCCAAATGTTCCGGTTTATATGATTCGTCAGCAAACCAAGGATAATAATTTTTATCAAAATATACATAACGATGGATTTATTTATGTTGCAACACATGGAAGGGGTATTTGGAAATCAGAAACTCAACGTGGTGCTGTAGGAATAAAAGAAAATCCTTCAAAGGGGTCTAACAATTCTCTGAAATCTTCGGTTACTGTATATCCTAATCCGTTGAACGAAAATGGAAATGTAAATTTAAATGTTACCAAGTCTATTGAAAGTGGTAATATCAGAATCTTTGATATTAACGGAAAGCTTGTGAAGGAGCTTAATGTTCAGAATCTTAAAGCTGGAGGACAAGTTATATCGTTTAGCACTTCTGATTTATCTTCCGGTACTTATTTCATCAAATTTATCGGATCAGATATATCTCTAAATAGTAAATTTGTGGTAGTAAAGTAGTTTAACTTGCGATATTTTAAAAACCCTTTAACCCTCGGTTAAAGGGTTTTTTTATATTTAAGGAATGATTTTTTGTTCTTTAAATACTTATTTTACTAACTTGTTGAATAAATAAGCTAAAAACTGTTTGATTATGAAAAAGATTAGAGTAGCTATTAATGGTTTTGGTCGTATAGGTAGAAATACACTACGCACCCTTTATAATAGGCCCGATTTGGCAGACAGAATAGAGGTTGTGGCAATTAACGATGTTACTGATAATATAACTTTGGCCCATTTGTTTAAGTATGATTCGATACATGGGGTTTTTAAAGGGCAAGTTAAATCCATTGAAAATGGCATTTTGGTTAATGATTTCGAGATAAAAACTTTTTCTTTAAAAGATCCTGCTTCATTACCTTGGAAAGAATTGTCTATTGATTTGGTAATAGAATCCACAGGACTTTTTCTCACCAGGGAAAAAGCATCGGCACACATAAAATCGGGTGCTAAAAAAGTAATCATATCAGCCCCTGCCAATGATGAGGACATCAAATCTATAGTACTTGGGGTTAATGATGAAATATTGACTGGCGACGAAGATATTGTTTCAAATGCCTCCTGTACAACAAATTGTGCAGCTCCGATGGTAAAAGTGTTAGAAGAGAATTTTGGTATTGTATCAGCCCATATTATAACTGTTCATTCCTATACAGGAGATCAGCGCCTTCATGATGCCCCACATAAAGATTTAAGAAGAGCAAGAGCTGCTGCTGTTTCAATGATTCCAACTTCTACTGGCGCAGCAAAGGCAATTACTAAAATTTTCCCGCATTTGGATGGTAAAATGGGCGGTGCAGGGGTAAGGGTTCCAGTTCCAGATGGTTCTTTAACAGATATTACCTGTGTTATTAATAAAGTTACGACAGCTCAAGAAATTAATTCGGCTTTTAAAAATGCTGCGGATACCAATCTTAAAGGAATTTTAGAATATACTGAAGATCCTATTGTGTCTATTGATGTAGTTGGAAATCCAAACTCATGTATTTTTGACTCTGATCTGACCTCGGTAATTGGAAATCATGTTAAAATTGTGGGTTGGTATGATAATGAAATGGGATATTCCAACAGGCTATTAGAATTAGTTTTGCGATTGAATAAATCCTAATAACTTCCTATAATTAATGTTTTATAAAGGTAGTATCTCAAAATGTGTGTAATTACTAAAAAGTTATTTCTGAAAATTTATCGACCTCATTGGAGTCGTGTCAAAACTTCTAAGAAATAACTTTTTAGTAACTTTACATCTATTATATGAAAACAGAGGAATTATTTGGCAAATATTCCGTCAAATAGTATAAATCCGAGAATATTTAAACAACTTTATGCATGAAATAAAATGCATGCGTTTGAATAAATTTTAGTTGGGGAATTTGACGACCATTTGGGTTATGATAAACATCAAAATTCCTCAAATTCGAATTCTCCAAATGAAAATACAACAAATAAAATTAAATCCTTCCAAAAGACAAACGGAAATTTCTGCTTACACACTTTTCGGGATAGTGTCTATTTTTATTGTCTTTTCTTGCAACGATTACTGAACTTTATTCCAAAAACAATTCAAGTTCATTTACATCTTCTTCCTCAAAAAGCATTACCATTTCTTTCCTTTTAAAATCCCAGTATTCAGCTGAATTTAATTTCACTTTCAGTAAACCTAAAAAGGGATCATTCACTCCATCTTGAAACCAAGTATTGAAATTTGGTCTCCAGAGTTTTTCCATTTTTTCTCTATCGCTTATTACTTCGGCTCTTCCGGTTATACAAACAAAAATGTCTTTGGATTCATTGATGTAACTAATTGAGACATTATTGTTGTTTTTAATCTCATAAATTTTTTGAGAAAAAATATTTGTAATGAACCATATGACTCCTCCGTTCTCAATTTCTACGGAAGTCATCGGTCTTGTATGCGGATTACCCATTGAATTCACGCTGGTAAGCATAGCTATATTGATGTCTTTTATTTTATTGTTTAATATGCTAAGTACAGTACTTTTTTTATCACTTGTATCCATAATGCTACTTTTTAAAGATTAATGAAAAAATAGTGCCATGTTTTATATTTCAATCATTAATAAAAAATGATTTAGATTCATTTGTTTTTTTTGGAATAATAATCGTATTTTAAACTTTGGGTGGATATGAAGAAATAGGATGTAAAATTTCGAGGGTAAATGAATATGGATTTAAACATAAAAAATACTGATCTTAAAAGGATAGTAATTATAGGTGGTGGTTTTGCCGGAATTGAGTTGGCTAAGAAGTTAAAAAACAAAAAGTTTCAGGTCATTTTAATTGACAAAAATAATTACCATACCTTCCAGCCGCTTCTTTATCAAGTGGCAACCTTTGGTTTAGAGGCCGAGTCAATAGCATATCCACTTCGAAGATTGTTTCACAATGCCTCAAATATACTTTTTAGAATGGCCGAGGTATTAAAAATTATTCCCCAATCCAATGAAGTAGAAACATCAATAGGAAACATTAAGTATGATTATTTGGTAATTGCCTCAGGCAGCACTAATAATTTTTTCAGTTTTGATTCCATCTCTTCTTCGCTCATGCCTATGAAATCTGTTGTTGATGCACTGAACTTAAGAAGTTTTATTTTGCAAAATTTTGAAAAGGCACTCCTGACAAATAAAATATCAGAGCAGGAGGAATTGATAAATATAGCTATTGTAGGAGCAGGACCTACCGGTGTTGAATTGGCGGGTGCCCTGGGTGAAATGAAAAATTCAGTTTTACCATATGATTATGCCGAACTGGATTTGACAAAAATGCAGATTCATCTTTTTGAAGCATCTTCCAAAATATTATCTTCCATGTCTGATAAATCATCTGATAAAGCTAAAAAATATTTAAATGAGTTAGGAGTAAAAGTGTGGTTGGATACCAAGGTCGTTGAATATAAAAATAATATCTTAACTACAGATAAGGGTATCAAGATTTCCGCTTCAAACTTAATCTGGACTGCAGGGGTAAAAGGGAAAATAATTCCTGGAATTGAGGATAAATCAATTCAGGGAAATCGTTATAAAGTGGGAATGGATAGTCGAGTAGAAGGATATCAAAATATTTTTGCAATAGGCGATGTCTCGGCCATGATTACCGATAAATTTCCTAAAGGTTTTCCAATGCTTGCAACTGTGGCGATTGAACAAGGCCTAAACTTAGCTGAAAACTTTTTAAATCTTCAGAAAGGTAAGGATTGGATTATGTTTGATTATAATGATAAAGGCTCAATGGCTACAGTGGGAAGAAACAGGGCAGTGGTTGACTTGACTTTTATTAGTTTTCAGGGAACCTTTGCCTGGTTTTTATGGATGTTGGTGCATATTATGTCTTTAATTGGATTTAGAAATAAATTGATTGCATTTTTTGGGTGGGTATATAATTACTTTACATATGATAGAGCAATAAGACTAATTATTACTCCATTTAAGAGGGATTAAAATATACATTAGTCTATAATTATTGGGTATTTCTTATGATTCTCCCAATCGTATTTCTTCTTTATTTATCTCTTTAATATTTCAAAACTGCTAAGAAACATATTTGTGAAATCATTTAAAGTTTTTTCAAGTTAATTTGAATTATCATTGTTCTGTTCAATCAAAAAAAATCAACTTTTAGGTTTAAGTATGAAAACAGAATAAAATTAGGCTTTCCTGACTTTAAGGTTGAAAAGTGCAACATCAAACAACAATTTTTCAATCTGGTTAATCTTATGGTTGATTGAGGATTAGTTTCAGATATACTCAATAAGTATTATCAGAGAGGTAAAAAGTGCAGTTGGACGACCTTCATACGATGGCTTGATTTTGTTCAAAATGTCTTTACTTCAGTCCTGCTATGGGTTAAGTGATTATGAGGTTGAAGATTGAGTTAATGATAGTATTTCATTTAGCAGATTTGTATGGATATGTTTGGATGATGCTGATACAAACCATAGTTTTTTAAGGCAATTCAGGACAGAGAAGACTCAAAATGGGGCTTATGAAGAATTTTTCAAAGCATTAAATTTTGAGACGACTCATTACTAATAAAGTGGTTTTTAAATCGAACGCATGTTATAAACTGAATCGATACTGTAATTACTATTTTCCAGTTTAAATTTTGGTTAACAATTAAATAAATTAGAAAGTAAATTCTGATGCTTTTGTTAAAAATCTTTATAACTTTGTTAGTTAACAAGTTGTTGAAAACTTTTATCGGTCAGCTTGTTTTTTGATTTAAATAAATGAAAAGATACTTTAAGTACATATACATACCATTTATTCTTTTTTTTATACTGAATATTTCTTTTGCGCAGGAAAACTTTACTTCCGAAAAGGATTTAAAAACCAAAGCTCAGCAATATTTTGATGAAGAGAATTTTTTTGCTTCCCTGCCGCTTTATTCCCAGCTTTTGAGTCTATACCCTAAAAGTGTAGAGTATAATTTTAAGTTTGGTGTCTCACTTATTTATGCTGAATCGGATAAAAAAAGAGCTATTAAATATTTAGAATGGGTATGTCAGCAGAAAGAGGCCGAGCCATTAGCTTTTTATTATTTGGGTAAGTCGTATCATTTAA
>CANHPJ010000113.1 GCA_947462515.1 Bacteroidota bacterium
GAAGGGTTCACCGAAGTAGAGTCCAGTTTGCCGTTTCTTGAACCAAAATGGCGTAAAATATCATAAGCAAAATCCTTATCAGTATTTTGAGCTTCGGCACATAAATTAAACATGAACGAGAAACAAATTATATATATGATCTTAAGGACATTCATCTGAATTATTTTTTTCGTTTTAGCTTTTATTTTATCCCTATTTAATTCTATAAGCAATTAATTTGCCCCTTTTTTACGGAGGCAAATTAAATCAAGCATCATAAAATTTGAGTTATTCTTTTGCGGGAAGGTTTTCACCTGTTTCACTAATTAAATCGGGTCCCATTATATCATCGAAAAAGTAAATACTGCCATCTTCAGCACCTGGAGCAAACATGAGGTTAATCATATCCACATCTTTACTTGAAACCATGCTTCCTTCTGGGGTTTGAGCAAATGTAAGTACAACATTTTCCCATTGGTTTTGAACCGTGGTATAGCCTTGAAACTGACTATTGATTCCAGATGGATAGCTTTCATTGGTTTTACTTCCAAGCTGCATTTCAATCAGTGTGCCTACCGGGGCGCTAGTGTATACTTTCATTGATAATTTAGAAGGAAATCCTTCGTGGCTTGCATATGCACTTACATCAGACATTTTTTTCGTTGGATAAATTTTGATGTTATCGAATTTTGTGTTTTTGTCTCTGATATACTTGGCACATTTTAAGCTTTTGTTTACTTCGCTTGATCTTGGGTTTTTTGATGCTGTATCGAGTTTACCTGATACCACACCAAATTTTATCAAATTACCTTTTTCAAAATCTGCATAGTTTTGTTGAGCAACAGCCATCACTGGCAGGCAGACAATCATCATAATTTTTATTATTTTTTTCATAGTAATTAGTTTTTTTTGTGAATGTTATATTAATTTAAATCATAAAATTTTGCCATAATTATTTTTTAATTCTAAGTGTTTGAATTTCATGTTTTTAATTATTCAATTCTTTTTTATGGCATTTATTTGATGTTTAAATTGGGGAATTAATTATATGTTATTTTGGTTTATTTGATAATGAAAATCATTTTTTTCAAACCACCGCTCTTGAGCGTTTCTATTTATATTTAATAATGAGCTCGTGCCCTTTAAATTGTTTTGTGCTGTTCATTCAAGGTTCATATTTTTATTTGCATTCACTTTACTGCTTTATTAAATAATATATTTTTGCGGAGTTAAATTATACAGGTATTTGTTGATGAGAATTTCGAGCAATAAGGTAAAATCCATAAAGCAATTTTTTAAGCAGGAGTTAAAGGACATTTATCCTATTGAAGAGATTCAAGGATTTATCTTTCTGGCTTTTGAACATTATTTGGGTTATTCTAAAACTGATGTGCTTTTAAATGATGAAAAAACAGTATCTGAATCTGAATTATTGAAATTCAACTTTTTGGTTAAAGACTTAAAAAAACAAAAACCCATTCAGTATATATTAGGGAAAACTGAATTTTATGGCCTTAACTTTAATGTTGCTCCCGGAGTATTGATTCCAAGACCAGAAACAGAGGAATTGGTAGAAATGATCATCAAGGAAAATAAGGATAGAAATCAATTAAACATACTCGATATTGGCACCGGAAGCGGTTGTATTGCCATTAGTCTGAAAAAGTATTTGCCAATGGCATCGGTGTTCGCCTTTGATATATCTAAAGATGCCTTGAATATTGCTCAGGGAAATGCCCTATTGAATGATGTTGAGGTTAATTTTGAACAAGTAGACATTTTGAATTATAATGAGTTCTCTCATGGAATAATGTTAGATATCATTGTTAGCAATCCTCCATATGTATTAAAGTCAGAAAAAGAGTTGATGCAAAAAAACGTGTTGGATCACGAACCGCATCTGGCCTTATTTGTTAATGACAATGAACCTTTTTTGTTTTATAAAGCAATAGGAGCCTATGCAAAGGAATATTTAAAAGATAATGGGATACTTTACTTCGAAATTAATGAAAAATATGATCATGAAATTATCGCCGTTTTTAAGGAAATGGGCTTTAGTAACTGTAGCGTGATAAAAGATTTAAATGGTAAAAACAGGTTCTTAAGAGTCAATAAATAAATGCCAAATATTTTGGAGTTCACAACACTTAAAAAAAATCAGATTGAATTTGTGAACCTATAAGCAATAATAATTAAATGAAGGAAAGAATAGAGCAGTTAACAAGAGAATTACAGGAGCATAACTATAATTATTATGTGCTGAGTAAACCAACAATCAGTGATTATGAATTTGACATGCTCTTAAAGGAGCTGCATGATTTAGAAAAAAAATATCCACAGTTTGCTGATCCTAATTCACCTACCAAAAGAGTAGGAGGAGAAATAACCAAGAGTTTCGAGACCGTATTTCATAAATACCCGATGCTTTCATTAAGCAATAGTTATAGTATTGAGGAGGTAGAAGATTTTGAAACAAGAATAAAAAAACTTGTTGATCACGATTTAGAATATGTTTGTGAGCTCAAGTATGATGGTGTTGCCATAAGCTTGACTTATAAGCATGGCGAACTAGAAAAAGCAGTGACTCGAGGCGATGGGATTAAGGGTGATAACATTACCACCAATGTAAAAACCATTAAAAGTATTCCGCTAAAGTTATTTGGAAATGACTATCCCCAGGAGTTTGAGGTTCGTGGTGAAGTGTTCATTCCCAAGGAGGTATTTGTTCAAATCAATAAGGAGAGGGAAGAAAATCAGGAACAGCTTTTTGCGAATCCCCGAAATGCAGCATCAGGAACTTTAAAAATGCAAGATTCTTCGGTGGTGGCTCAACGTAAACTGGATTGTTTCTTATATTCATTGAATGGGGAAAATCTACCATATAGCTCACATTACGAAAATGTCTTAAAATCAGCTCAATGGGGATTAAAAGTACCGGATTATAAGCGAAAATTCATTGCTAAATGCAAGAACATAGCTGAAATAAAAGAATTTATTGACTATTGGGATAAAGAACGCCATAAATTAGAGTTTGATATTGACGGGGTAGTTATAAAAATAAACTCATACCGTCAGCAGCAGGAATTGGGTAACACTGCCAAATCTCCCAGATGGGCTATCGCCTATAAATTTAAGGCTGAAAGGGTAGAAACCATTTTAGAATCAATATCCTATCAGGTTGGAAGAACAGGCGCTATCACTCCTGTGGCCAATTTAAAGCCGGTACTTCTAGCCGGTACAGTTGTAAAGCGCGCCTCATTGCATAATGCTGATCAGATTGAAAAACTGGACGTTCGTCCCGGCGATACGGTATATGTAGAAAAAGGCGGAGAGATAATACCTAAAGTTTTAGGTGTTAATTTTTCTAAAAGACCTCAAAATTCAGTTGCCTTGGAATATATTTCCAATTGCCCTGAATGTGGTTCAGAATTGATTCGTGTTTTGGGCGAAGCGGTTCATTACTGTCCTAATTCGGACGAATGTCCGCCACAAATAAAGGGGAAACTGGAGCATTTTGTAAGCCGAAAGGCAATGGATATTGATGGCCTGGGTGCCGAAACCATAGAGCTTTTATTTCAGAATGGTTTGGTAAAAAATATCGGTGATATCTACGATCTGAAAAAAGAATCACTTTTATCCCTAGATCGGATGGCCGAAAAGTCAGCCAATAATTTATTGCAAGGAATCGAAAAATCAAAAACGATTCCTTTTGAGCGTGTTCTGTTTGCACTGGGCATCAGACATGTAGGTGAAACGGTAGCCAAAAAGCTGGCTCGTTATTTTAAAAACATCGATTCCATCATTGATTCCTCATTAGAAGAATTATTGTCGGTGGAGGAAATAGGAGAAATTATAGCAAAAAGCGTAAATGCTTATTTTTCAGACAAAAGAAATCTTCAATTAATAGAAAAACTCAAAAATAAAGGGCTTACCTTTGCACTTTCTTCTGATCAGCTTGCTGATAAGACAGATAAATTTAAAGGATTGACATTTGTCATTTCCGGCGTTTTCAGCATATTTTCGAGAGATGAAATAAAAGAACTTATTGAAAAAAATGGTGGCAAATGCACCGGTTCAGTATCTGCAAAAACAAGTTATTTAGTTGCAGGTGAAGAAATGGGACCGGCAAAGAAGGAAAAAGCCGAAAAACTGGGTGTTAAACTCATCGATGAAAATGAGTTCGCCGCAATGCTTAAATAAATCTATTCATCAAAATATAAATTGACAACTTAACACGAAATCAAGTGATTTGGTTAAATAATTTAAGATATAAAATTGGACATTATTTTTTGAAGCAAGAACTTGTCGATTTCTCAAGAGAACGGGGATTTGATGGTTTCGAAAATTCAAAGAGTATAGGTATACTTTTTGATGCTACTCAAAAAGATGACCTTGAATTAGCTACTCGCTACGTAAAATATTTGAAAGACCATAAAAAAAGAATTAAATCCATAGGTTTTTTTCAAGGGAAAACAATTCCAGACATGGTTTTTTCAAAATTGGAATTCGATTATTTTACCAAAAAGGATTTAAATTGGTATTTCAAGCCTATGCCTGGCTTTGTGGATCAATTTATTAATGAAGAGTTTGATGTTTTAATCGATCTTAATTTGGATTTAGCCTTTCCGCTTCAATATATTTCGGAGCTTTCTAAGGCCAAGTTTAAAATCGGTAAATTTCAAGAAGGTAATACTCATTTCGATTTTATGATTGATGTGCCTGAAGATAAGGGAATAAAGTATTTTCTCAGAAATCTGGATCTTTACATTCAACAAATAAATACAATTAAAGGCAATGAATAAGCAATTACAAGGAACTGGTGTAGCGCTGGTGACCCCTTTTGACAATTCAGGTAAAGTTGATTATGCCGCGCTAGGCAATTTAGTTGAAAACATAATTTTAAACTGCGTAGATTATCTGGTTGTTTTAGGTACCACCGGAGAGTCCGTTACGCTGAATAAACAAGAAAAAAAACAAGTTGTATCCCATGTAATAGCTGTTAATAAAGGCCGTTTACCTGTTGTGTTAGGACTTGGTGGAAATAATACTTATGAACTTATTGAACAAATAAGTGAAACTGATTTTAATGGTATAAGCGCAATTTTATCTGTTTCTCCTTATTATAACAAACCTACACAAGAGGGTATATATCAGCATTATAAACTTATATCTGAAAAAAGTCCTGTTCCCATAATTTTGTATAATGTACCCGGGCGAACTTCTTCCAATCTCTTGCCAGAAACTACCATACGATTGGCCAGTGATTTTAAAAATATCATAGCCATAAAAGAAGCCTCCGGAAATATGGAGCAGGTAATGCGAATATTGAATCATAAGCCAAAGGATTTCATGGTCATCTCCGGCGATGATTCCTTAACGCTTCCAATGATTGCTTGCGGTGCCCAAGGAGTAATTTCAGTAGTTGCTAATGCTTATCCGAAAGAATTTTCAGATATGGTAAGACATTCACTCAAGGGCGACTTTGAAACAGCCCGTATAAATCATTATAAATTGCTCGAGATCATTGATAATTTATTTGTTGAGGGTAATCCTGCCGGAATAAAAGCTTGCTTAAAAATAAGGGAAATTACAGGTGATAATTTGAGATTACCTCTGGTTAATGTTGGCGATAATACATTTAATAAGTTAAAACTATTGAATCAAAAATTATCATAGACAATTTTAGCAATCATAAACACTAAAATATTTTTCGGAATAACCACAAAAGAAAACTTAAAGCTATACTCACCAATATCATGCTGGTAATGGGAAAATAGAATTTAAAGTTTTCTTTTTCTATTTTTATATCACCGGGTAAATTTCCAAACCATGATAATTTATCCCCAAGTAACCAAATTAAAGTCCCTGCCAGGGAAATAATAATTCCAATTATAATCAGTTGTTTCCCCATTTTCTTCAATCATTATTGTATATCAATTTTTGTGATAATTAATTCGCAATTTTCGATGGCTTTAAGGTTAAATATTGCCTGGTTCACTTCTTTAAACAACAAAATAAAATCACCTTCTTCAAGATTTATTGGCTCATCATTCAAATTATTTATTGATAACGAACCTTTATGTAAATATAAACCAAGGACTTGATTCGATACTTCAAAATCAATTGTATACTTTTTTTGTAAAAATATTCCTTCAATACTTCCGACAGCTTTATCGGAAGTCATCAGATTAAAATCAATAACTTTACCAATACCTGTTGTTTTCCATTCTCCTTTAAAAAAATCAGTCTCGAATTTCTTCAAGTTTTTGGAATATTCGTTTTCATGATTTAAAAC
>CANHPJ010000114.1 GCA_947462515.1 Bacteroidota bacterium
AACAAACTACTATCGTTTTGATTAACCAAACGTTGCTGTATTTGGTATGGCAAATTTTCAAAATAATCCTCGGGCACCTCAAAACCATCCCTTTTTGAGATTTTAGAAAGCTTGGAATATTTGTTTAATTCATCCATTTTAATTGTCCTATATATACGTTTGACTGCTCTAATTAACTAAAGTTTAATGAGACAATAAATAATATTCTATTTTTTTTGCTGCGTGATGATATGATGCTTTTAATGCACCAACAGATGTGCCCAATACTTTTGACATCTCTTCATATGGCATTTCATCGTAATAGCGCATATTGAATACTATTCTTTGTTTTTCAGGCAGTGTTAATAATGCTTTTTGTAGCTTAAGTTCAACGGCATCTCCGCTAAAATAATTATCCGACTCAAGCTTTTCTGAAAGCTGCCTTTCAACATCTACCATTGGAATAAAAAAACGGGTTCTTTTTTTATTCAAAAAAGTGATAGATTCATTTACAGCAATCCGATACATCCAAGTATATAGCTGTGAATTATCTTTAAAACCATCCAATCCTTTCCACATTTTTACAAATGCATTTTGAACCACATCATTGGCATCATCATGATCAATAACCATGCGCCTTACTTGAGAGTAGATTTTTTTCTGGTATTTTCTCACCAATAGATTAAAGGCATACGATTTATCTTTCGTACGAAACAAATCAAGCAATTCGCTATCGCTGGTTTCTGCCATTATTATTAAATCTATACAAGTACCTAAAAAAGTAAGACTATGATATTACAAAAAGGTTTAATGCAATCTGTAAATAAAATCAATCATCTTTAACTTTTCCAAAGAGGCAATTTGGAAAAGTTAAAATCATATAAAATAAAAAAGCGCCATTTTTACAAATGACGCTTCATATAAAGTAAAAATAATTTATCCTAATAAAGTTTGTTTGGCGGCTGCTAAAATTGCAAAGGCATCTTCCCTACTTTTTGATTCGGCATAAGTTCTCAATACAGGCTCAGTTCCTGAGGCACGAATCATAAACCACTCATTTTCGTTGAAGAAATATTTGAATCCATCTAAATCATCCATTCGAGCAACCTTGTATCCATTAAATTCATTGTAAAGATTGTTTCTGCAATTTTCAACGATTTTGTTTTTAACTTCTTCCTTTAAGTGCAAGTCAGAACGTTCAAAAGCAAAAGTGCCTGTAATTTCGTAAACCTCATCAATAAGTTGATTTAATGTTTTACCGGACTTGGCCATAAACTCCCAAATAATCAACCCCATCCAAATACCATCTCTCTCCGGAATATGTCCTTTAATTGCGATACCACCTGACTCTTCTCCTCCTACCAATACATCTTCTTTTAGCATGATTCCGCAGATGTATTTAAAACCAATTTTCACAACTTCAAGAGGCAGCCCATAATGTGCGCACATATTTTTTATTTTCACAGAAGTTGAAAATGCCACACACACTTTACCTGTTTGTCCCTTGTATTTAACTAGATAATGTATCAGCAATAAAATAATATGATGGGAATCAATAAAGTTTCCTTTACTGTCGTATAAACCAATTCTGTCAGCATCACCATCAGTAGCAAGGCCGCAATCAATATTTTCGGACATTTTGATTAGTGAAGCAAATTCTTGCAGATTTTTATCGATAGGCTCAGGAGCTTGTCCGTCAAAACCAGGATTGTAATCGGCATGCAAGAAAGTAATATCAGGCAATAATCTTCTCATTACGTTTTGACCTGCTCCATACATGGCATCGTAGGCGAATTCCAATCCTGAATTCCGGATGGCTTCCAAATCGAAATTGGCTTCAACATGCTCGCAATACATGGTCTCAAGATCAATGTATTCTATTTTGCCACTATCAACAAAATCTTTTATGAAGTACTCATCAATATTAATCTGAGTTTTTTCAGCTATAATATCTTCAATTTTTTGAACATCTTCAGGCATTAATGGACCACCATAATTGCCTTTAATTTTGTAGCCATTATAGGAGGCCGGATTATGACTTGCTGTGATGATAACACCAATACTAGAATTTGTATTTACTGTGCCTAGCGAAATCATAGGTGTGGAAACAAATCCTTTTGCCAACTTCACTTTTATACCATGCAGTGCAAAAACAATCGCAGTTGTCTCTGCAAACATCTCCCCGCCAAAACGACAGTCGTGACCAACAACAACAGCTGGTTTTTCAAAATTACTTTTTAACCATTTGGCAGTTGCTTCGGTAACTCTAGCAACATTTTCTACTGTATATTCTTTTGCGATAATCGCCCTCCAACCATCGGTTCCAAATTTAATTTTTGTCATTTTTAATAATTTTTTAAGCTGTGTTAAACAATAAAATGCAAATATAATATTATTTAAAAATTGTTTCTGTAATTGTTCGTTAATTTGATTTAAAATGAATGTTACCGAAGTGCTTATTTGAAACGATGATCAATATAGACATCAAAAATAAACATTAATAAAACCAGAGAAGATCTATCTCATAATGTTTTTCTTGTCTAATGCTGCCCAATATTTTTTTGCATTGACACAATGCTCTTCATAGGTTTTTGCGAAGTTATGAAAGCCGGAAAAATCCTCTTTAGCGCACATAAACAAATAATCATTCATATCATAATTCAATACTGCCTTAAGCGAAGATAGCTCAGGAAGATTGATTGGACCGGGAGGAAGTCCAGGATATTTATAGGTATTATAAGGCGATTCAATTTCCTTGTGAACATTTAAAACCCGATTTATAGTAAAATCGCCAAGTGCATACACTAATGTTGGGTCTGACTCCAGATTCATCCCTTTACTGATTCTATTCAGGTACAATCCGGCAACAATAGGCTTTTCATCATTATGAACAGATTGTTCTGCCTGAACCACCGATGCCAAAACGGAAACCTCAACAGGACTCAAACCAATTTTTTCAGCTTGTAATTTCCTCTGCGTGGTCCAAAAAACAGCGTATTCTTTACCCATTTTATTTATAAATTTTTCTGCAGAGGTGTTCCAGTAGAACTCATAGGTATTTGGAATAAAAAGACAAAGAGAATTTTCGGCAGATAAATGAAATTTCTTCATAAATGAATCATCATTCAGGAGTTTCAACAATGAAACAGAGTCTGCTTCTATTTGAGTGGAGATTACTCCAGCCAGCTGCTCCTTGGTTCGAATGGAATTAAAAGTGAGCTTAAGTGGCTCCTGCTGAGCTGACCGAAGTAAATTGATCAATTCATTATTATTCATTCCTGCCTTTATCTTATATCGTCCGGGGTAGACATTATTTTTATAATTCTTCATCTCAGACAACCATTCGAATGAGGCTTGATTTATGATATAACCCTTTTGATGCAGCAACTTGCTTACATCCTCAATTTTTGAGCCCGTAGGAATGCATACATAGGCTGTTTTGGCTTGCCCAAGAAACACGTTAGGCTGATATATTCTGTCAAAAACAAAATAGGCAGTTATTGCTAATCCTATAAAAAGCAAGGCAAAAACTGAGATTAATATTTTAAATAAGAAAGATGTTTTTTTCTTTTTTTTTGCCATGAATAATAAATTTTAAAACTCATTGTTTTAGAAAATCAAACTTAAAAAAGAGTGATTTTTCAATACATAATTTGGAAATTGAATCAAGTGTCGAGATGATAATTTAGCAGCTGCAGAAAATACTCATCAGCAAAACCATTTAAGGTTTTATTCCAGTTTTTCATGATTCCTACGATTTGAAAATCATATCTTAAAAACAAATTTAAGCTATCCTCATTTTCAACCGGTATATTGCAATAAATCTGATTGAGCATTAAAACGGTAAAGCAATAATCAATTGCCAAAGAAAGCGCTTGGGATGCAAATCCCTTTTTTCGGTGCTTATTATCTGCTATTAAAATTCCTATTCCAGCGCGAGAATGAAAAGGGTTAAAATCAAAAACATCGAGAGTTCCTATTACAGCAGAAGTTTCATTTTCGCAAATAACAAGCCTTAGCTGCTTGTTAACATAAATATCCTGTATGGAATTGACATATTGATCGATGGTATACCTGGAGAATGGAACAAGAGTATCACTTACCTGCCATACATCAGTATTATTCTCCCATTTATATATAATCTCAGAATCTTCAGGCTCTAAAGCACGCAGATAAACCGATTCTCCTCTTAATTTCAGCATCACTTAAAAGCAATTTATTTTGATTGTTATGAAGCAAGATTAATCCTCAAGTTGTATAATTCTTGAATTAATATCTGCCATGGAATATTTCTCCAAATAATAATCTTGTCCGTTTAATAGTGTTTCCAAATTTAACTGATATACCGCGTTTATCAATTTCATTGAATAAAGCTGAGGCAACAAATCAAAAACAAAACTAACTTCTTTTGTATCGACCTGATAAACAGAATTAAAAAAACTCTTTATGGGATTTAAACAAGTTATTTTACCCGGCTCAACTTTTTCAAATTCCATCAACGCAGTGCTTATTAGCTTAACAACATTTTCGGTTTCAAAAGTTTTATTCGGACTTATTTCTATAAATAATGTCTTAATGCAATTACGCAAGATGGCTTTAATAAACACATCAAGAGAATCACCTACCTGTCTGCCTTTAACGGTTAGCGAATATACTTTAGAGTCGACCATCAGTGCAATATGTGGCGGTTTTTTATCGGCATTGATAATCATAAGAAAAGTGCCTTTTCTAAGCTTTGCAAGATCAAAATTTTGAATTTTTGGAATTAGAAAAGCAGACATGATTTTTATATTACCATTTCACCTTTAAAAACAAATTCAGCAGGTCCTTTTAGCCAAACGTTGACAAAACTAGACTTTCCGGCTTTCTCGTAAAACACCTCAAGAGCACCTCCTTTGGTAATTATTTGAAGCGAACCTGAAACATCATTTTTTTGAGTAGCGGCAGCCAAAGCCACAGCAGTCACTCCTGTGCCACATGACAAAGTTTCATCCTCAACACCGCGCTCATAGGTTCTAACAAATAATTTATCACCTTTAAACTCGGCAAAATTTACATTGGTACCAAGAGCTTCGAAACGTTGATTATATCGTATTTTTCTTCCTTCTGTAACAAGATCTATTTTCTCTACATTATTCTTAAAGACAACATAATGAGGGGATCCGGTATTTAAATAATAACCGGAAGCTATTTCAATTTCTGAAACGTCTATCATTTTCAATGAAACTTCTTGCCCATGGTCACCGTTTGCAATCTCAAATTCATGCTCGCCATCAATTGCCATAAACCTGCCATTAGAAGAAGAAACACCTATACTATTTGCAAATGCCACCATGCACCTACCACCATTTCCACACATGGAACTTTCATTTCCATCAGCGTTGAAATAAACCATCTTAAAATCATAATCAATATGATTTTCCAGAAACATTAGTCCATCTGCTCCAACACCAAATCTGCGGTCACAAATTTTTTTAATTGTTTCGCAAGAAATCTTATTTACAAGATTTTTCCTGTTATCGATGATAACAAAGTCGTTTCCTGTACCTTGATACTTATGAAAAGGTATAGTCATTAATTGAATTTTGAAAGCACAGAGACATCGGTTACCACTTCATAAGCGCTATAATCTGCAGACTTTTTGATTTTATATGATTTATCATTGTTTTTTAAATAGATCTCATCACCCAGCTTATATAATTTAGGTTTTTCAGCCTCGATCAATCCAAAAAGCACAATTTTATTTTTATTGGTTTTATAACCCTTATAATTAATGGGAGACTTCCAATATTCAACAATGTAACTTGTATTTGTTGGATATTCTTTAATTCCGGCATTATATTGAAGCATAGAATCCCGTTTAGAAACGCTTTCATTTCCAAGATTTAAATCCGTCAACTGAACGTATTTAGAATAAAGCAATTCATCCTTCCTAACCACAATTACCTCTTCCGAAACTTCATTCAAAAAATTGGCTGAACCTGAATCCATTTTACTTTTATTATTCTCAACAAAATCAAAATCCCCGGCATTACTACTTTGCTCCTTGGTATTGGCTAAATCCATTTGATTAGAAGCAGATTCAGCTTCAGGACTCTGAGCTGTTGAATTTGATCTTTTATAGTTTACTTTTTGTGATTTTATATTGTTTTTATCGCTTTCTGATTCAACTGCTTGTTCTTTTTTTGGAGAATTATTGAAAATGTAAATGTTTTTTCCTTCTGAGCCAAAAACAAACCAAACAATTGCACCTCCGGCAATAACTCCTATAAGAATCCCCAAAGAAAAAATC
>CANHPJ010000115.1 GCA_947462515.1 Bacteroidota bacterium
ATCCCGCTAAACAATTTTTTGCTCAAGAGATTATAAGTTTTTTTGAGAACTATTTATTTTGTCTGGTTAATAATGCTAATAGTCCAATGTTAGCCTGTTTGCAGAATAAAAACACCCTATTTGCCTTCTCCCTGCATTAATAAAATGATTTAACTGTTTAATCTAAAGTGCTATAGGTCAATTTGCTAAAGCTATATAATTGACATTAAAACTGATTCAGGAAATGGATTTGTGTTTTGCGTTTTAGTGTTTTTGTTTATTATAATAAACAAAAAATAGTAAAAATTGCTTATCATGGCAAACGTTTTCAATAAAAATAGTTGTTAGTATATGATATTCAGTTATTTATATTAAATAAACTGGCATGAAAAATTCATAAATCCTTCGAGGTCGACATATTGCGGTATATTGTTTTTATAAACATAAAATCTCATCGGACTAATAGTGAAATCCTGTTTTTAACCAATAATGAATCCCTTGCCGATTATCAAATTTTATTCATACAGTGTTTCTAAATGCAGGCGCCATTTTGTAAACCAAATTTATGGCACGTTGGAGCTAAGTGTAACTGGCAATGGCCAGTCTTTAAGAGATAAGCCTTAAAATAGATTGAGAATGAAAAATTTATTTTTCTAGAAAATAAAATAGGCAAGGTTTATCATAAATAGTTGTTTGTGGGTGAGCTAAATAGATGTTTTAAGCGCATAACATCAAAAACGGGCGCAATCTGATTTCCGACTAGAAAGCTTTTCTATTAATTTCAATAGTATTTCTTCACTCGCATTTGCTTAAGGACTGGTTTATAAAAAAACCGATTTTTTTATTTCTCCACTACCAATTTGATTCTGATCAATTTGCAAGCAGGAGAATATGGGTAATAAACTATCATTCTGGAAAAATAAAAACCTTCATCAATAGATGCTATCCAAAAAGAATAAAATAATAGGTTTAAACAGTCATATAAGCTTGTTTTTTTATTATTTCGCTGGCTTTTTAAATAAAAAATCGGCTCGGTTTTTGAACTATTTCATAAAACCGGTGCTTGCTGCATGATAGTAGGAATGATGTTTATGAGCATGTTTCGATGTTTGGTGGAGCCCTCAGATTTTATAATATTTAGGACTGTACAGACTCTAGAAAAAGGGAAAATTATAATCAATTATCAAAACGAATTGCCCTAAGTTGACGCATATGTCCTCCGGGGTCGCGCCGCTTCATGAAAACAATTTGCTTTAGACATTTAATCCCTTCGGGATTATGCACATTACCACAATTATGTTAACCTCAAATAAAAAATTTGCACTCATCTCAGCTTTAAACTCATACTATATCTCCATATCTAATTTATCTTCAATGAATAAGGCTTTTTTGCAGCCGGCATACTATTTATTCTGAGTAGTATAATCTCCCGGGTTTTATAGGCATGTAAAATAGCTAAAACTATTATTTGTTTCGATGCTTCGTTAATTAAATAATGTATGTGATAAGGAAAAAGTTTTAACAAAGCAGTACGCAATTCTTTGCATTTTACTTCAAAACCTTAGGGTGATAGTAAAATATGTTTTTGAGCTTCTCTTAGGCGATAAATAAATTCAGTGCATTAAGAAACATAAGGAATTCTATCACCGAGAATGCCTGGTGGCTTAAGCTGGAATAGCCTTAAAATAATCAAAAACCAGACTTCCTTTGGCTTTGCCTAAAGTCTCCTGAAGTTCTTCGAGCTTGCACTCTCTGATACGTTTTACCGATTTGAATTTGAGTAGCAGTTTTTGTGCCGACTCATGGCTTATACCTTTTATTTCGGTTAGTTCAGATTTGATAGTTCCTTTTTCTCTTCGGCTACGGTGGTGTGTTATGCCAAAGCGGTGGGCTTCATTTCGAATATGCTGAATGACTTTTAGCGATTCTGATTTTTTATCGAGATAAAGAGGCAGAGAATCTCCAGGGTAATAAATTTCTTCCAGTTTTTTTGCTATTCCAATAATTCCGACTTTTCCCCTTAGCCCGAGTTTCTCCAAGCTTATAAGAGCGGAGCTTAGCTGGCCTTTTCCGCCGTCAATTACTATCAGCTGGGGCAAAGGTTCGTTTTGTTCCAAAACGCGCTTATATCGCCTGTAAATGACTTCTTCCATTGAGGCAAAGTCATTTGGCCCTTCCACTGTTTTTATGTTAAAGTGTCTATAGTCTTTTTTGCTTGGTTTACCATCTTTAAAGACAACGCATGCAGCCACCGGATAAGCACCTTGTATGTTGGAGTTATCGAAGCATTCGATGTGACGTGGCTGTTCTGTAAGGCGCAGGTCTTTTTTCATCTGCTCCATAATCCTTTTGGTATGTCTTTCTGGATCAACAAGTTCTGTTTGTTTCTTCTTTTCTAGCTGATAATATTTTGTATTGCGTTCTGAAAGTTCAAGTAAGGTTTTTTTCTCTCCTCTTATGGGTATGGTGAAGGTGATTCCAGGAAGTTCCATCTCCAGTTCAAAGGGAATAATAATCTCCCGGGCATTGCTGTTAAACCGTTGCCTTAACTCCCCAATAGCGAGTTCAAGCAGCTGCTCGGGGCTTTCGTCGAGTTTCTTTTTAAGTTCTATGGTATGTCCTTGAATGATGGCTCCATTGACTACTTTTAAAAAGTTTACGTATCCAAATTCTTCCTCTATGCTGATGGAAAAAACATCCACATTATTTATTGTTGGGCTAACCACGGCCGATTTACTTTGATAGGTTTCGAGCATGGCAATTTTGTCCTTTATCAATTGTGCTTTTTCAAACTCATAATTGTCGGCATATTCTTGCATCATTTCTTTTAGATGCTTCAAAAAACTAGTGATATTACCTTTTAGGATTTCTCTGATTTCTGAAATAATAGCATTGTATTCGCTCGTAGACTGGAATGCTTCGCAAGGACCACTGCAATTGCCAATGTGATATTCCAAACAAACTTTGAATTTGTTTTTGCTTATATTCTGTTCGCTTAGGTTAAGGTTGCAGTTACGGAGTTTAAAAAGTTGCTTGATGAGGTCTAAAACCGCATACATCATTTTGACATTGGCATAAGGGCCAAAATATTGTGAACCATCTTTTATGAGGTTTCTGGTAGGAAAAACTCTTGGAAACACTTCGTTTTTTATACAAATCCAGGGATATGTTTTATCATCTTTCAGGAGTATATTATACCTGGGCTGATGTTTTTTAATTAGGTTGTTTTCAAGCAATAAGGCATCTAGTTCGGTTTCTGTAATTATAAATCGAATGTCCTCTATGTTTTTAACCAGCGCCAATGTTTTGCCATTTAAAGTCTGATCTTTATTGAAATAAGAATGGACTCTTTTTTTCAGATTTTTGGCTTTACCTATGTATATAATAATGCCATCCTTATTGAAATACTGATATATACCCGGGTTTGAAGGGAGAGATTGTAAAATACGGGAAATATTATCGTTGTTGGAATTTATCATCAATAAGGTTTTGCTTAAATCAGTGCTAATTTAAGCAAAACCATAATGAAACAATAATTTAATGCATTTGGTTTTTGGAGCAGAAAATAAGGCATCTTCCTGACATAAATTCTAATGGAAGGTCAAAAGGAAATAATGCTTTAGAAAGTTTAAAAATTTTCTGAAGGTTAAAATCCTGATAAAATGGAATCTGAACTAAACGCTAAAAAACACAGATATTCAATGATTTTTTGTCTTATGGCGCTAAATTTTTTAGCCTATTGATTTTTCGAAAGAGGTTTTAAATAGGATTTAAGAGCGTTTCGAAAGGTGATTTATTCAGTTTTTTCTGCATAGCTTTAGTTAAGAGCAGCCTGCAGAGATTATATAACCAAATTGACAATGCCTTCTGGTTTTCAGATGCTATGTATAAGCAGAAAAAAACCACCGTATTCAGTTTGTTTTTTACCTTGTTAGCAAGCACAATATTGTTTGCCTTCATGAGTCATCAGGGGCAAGATATTCTGTCTCCTTATAAGTTTACGAGATTAGAAACCTTATAAATCTTGAAGAACCAATTCGGGCTTTTTGCTTATTTTATTCAAACTTTTAGTTTTACCAAATAATGCAAATGATTTCTCATTATAGGCTAAGGCAGCTTCTTCGGCAGTTTTAAAAAGGCCAAGATCATATCTTGATTCTCCATCATAGAGTATAGCCCTGAATTTTCCTTTGGTTTTTGTAACCCCCCTAAAGCCCGTTGTACTTTTGTTTTTCTTCATTTGTCTTCTTAGTTCTGGCATTGTTATCCATTCCAAGTTTTCAATGCGGCAATCCAAAGGATTACTGTTTTTGAAGCAAACAAAAAGTTTTTTTACTGAGACAGGCTTCTCTACAAATTTTTCGGCTATGTATTTATGAAGGTAGATGGTTTCATTTTTATATCCTCCACTTTTAAGTGGAAAGTTTTTCCCAAACACGGGATAACCTGAGGCATGTTCCCTAAGGTTTTCTAGGAATCCAATGGCTTTAAAATAAGAATTGTTTGTTATTAGCTCATATGCCTTGTCTGATACTAGGGCATGTTTGTCTGCGTTTTTCAGCTTTAATTTATAAATCATTTCAATTTTTTTTGCGGTTCTAATCTTTACTATTGCAAAAACAGTTCCGAATATTTTATCTATAAAACAAAGTAAGTTGAAAACAGTTTTTGATGTGTCAAAAACGTGAAAAATTATAAAGTGTAAATATTAAATATTTTATTCTTTAAAGCAAGATTTTTTCATAATAATTGAAAAAACAAGCATTAAATTCGGGCAAATGGGACTTTCTGGATAAAGTATTTATTAATAAACAAAATGCCTGGATTTGAAATAGATGAACCCTCATCTAATTCAAATCCAGGCAGAGTTATTATACTTTTAGAAAGAGTTATGCAAGTAATATCAAATTACCATTTCTGGTATTTCGCCTTCAACAATTAGTTTTCCTTCCGTTGCTTTTATAATTTCTTCTACAGAAACTCCGGGAGCTCTTTCTATTAGTTTAAATCCGTCGGGAGTGACGTCTAAAACGGCTAATTCGGTAACTATTCTTTTAACACATTTTACACCCGTAAGAGGCAAAGAGCATTTAGGAAGCAATTTAGATTCCCCGGCTTTATTTACGTGTTGCATAGCAACAATAATGTTTTTTGCAGAAGCCACTAAATCCATTGCGCCACCCATTCCTTTAACCATTTTTCCGGGAATTTTCCAGTTGGCAATATCGCCTTGCTCACTTACCTCCATAGCTCCCAAAACAGTCAGGTGAACATGCTCTCCCCTTATCATAGCAAAGCTTGTGGCAGAATCAAAAAATGATGAACCATTAACGGTTGTAATTGTCTGTTTTCCGGCATTGATTAAATCCGGATCTACTTCATTGTCATACGGAAACGGACCCATACCCAATAAACCGTTTTCTGACTGCAACACCACGTTTATTCCTTCTGGAATATAATTGGCAACCAATGTCGGGATTCCAATACCCAAGTTAACATAATATCCGTCTTTTAATTCTTGTGCAATTCGTTTTGCTATTCCTGATTTATCTAACATGATTATTTAATTTGAATGAAGTCTGAATTTTAACAAAAACAAAACTACAAAAGTTTCGGAAAACTTTTGTAGTTAATATTACTGTTTATATTGTTCTTTTTAGTGATCAAAGAACATGTTTTTTATCCTTTAATCTTTATGCATAATCTTCTATTAAAATTTTGCGTTTTTCTTGAAATTTCAAGATGTTGACCATAGGGGTTAAATGCTATTTTAATTCGAAGTTAACATCGCCAATTTTTGTTTGATCGGCAAAAATTTCAGCAATGTATTTGCCCTGTGGAAAATCATTTCCACCAGGCATGGAGAAATATGTACAGACAGTCATTCTTTGATTTTGATAATCTACAGTTTTTTTAGCGCTGTAGAGACCTTTTACGCCATCGAATGTAAACATATAGCTATCGTCAGCGCCTTCGGTTAGGATTTTGCCTTCCGGGGACAGGATTCTTACATATACTTCTTTAGGGCCTTTTTTAGCTATCTTGTTGGCAGAAAGGTCAAAACAAGTTTTGACTTTTTCTATTTTTTTCGCCTTGTTGCTTTCTATTTCTTTACCATTTGATTTAAAAAACACTCCTGTAGCGATTGCATTCGAAGTCCCCAAAATGGAAGCCTGCGCAACGGTTTGAGAAAGATTTTCCTTTTCTTTATTGAGCTCTTCGTATTTGTTTTGTTGTTTGCC
>CANHPJ010000116.1 GCA_947462515.1 Bacteroidota bacterium
AGCCAAAATCACGGACATAAAAAATAAGATTATTCAAGGAGGTTATTTTGACAATATAAGTCGAAATCCTGTGGTAATAAGTGAGAAAACAGCCAAAAAACTTAAATTAAGATTACGCTCCAAACTAATACTGACATTTACACATTTAAACGGTGAAATAACAAGTGCGGCTTTTCGTGTTAATGGCATTTATAAAACTTCAAATGCTCAATATGATGAGGCTAATTTGTTTGTTAGGGCTGAAGATTTAAATCAACTATCGGGTATTGGCAATTCAGCTCATGAAATAGCTATTCTCCTGAAATCTAATGATGCTCTTGAAACCATTCAAAAAGAGCTGCAAAAAGACTATCCGGATTTAATGGTGGAAAATTGGTTGGAAATAGTTCCTTTGATGCGGCATGCCGTAGATATGATGGATCAAACCCTCGCAATATTTATTTTTATCATATTGCTGGCAGTTATGTTTGGAATTATAAACACTATGCTCATGGCTATTTTAGAGCGTTATCGTGAGCTTGGCATACTTATGGCAATAGGAATGAATAAGTTGCGTGTTTTTAATTTAATAACTATGGAAACGATTTTTCTTTCTATGATTGGAACTCCAATTGGACTTTTTTTTGGCTTTTTAACTATAAATTATTTCAGAAATAATGGCCTCAATATGGGAGCCTTTTCGGAGGCTTTTGCCAATATTGGCTATTCAAGTATTATTTTTCCTCATCTGGATCCAGTTAATTATTTATTAATTACGCTACAGGTATTTTTTGTGAGCATAATTGCAGCCATTTATCCTGCTATAAAAGCCTTGGGGCTGAAGCCAATAGAAGCCATAAGAAAAATTTAGTATTATGAATCATGTTATTGAAACGGTTAATCTTTGTAAAACATACGAATCGAAAGTAGAAAAAATAGATGCACTTAAGGCTGTTAATTTAACGATTGAGCGCTCTGAGTTTATTGCTGTAATTGGTCCCTCAGGCTCAGGTAAAACTACCCTGCTTAACATAATTGGAGGTCTGGATAAGCCAACTTCTGGTAGTGTAAAAATCAATAATTTGGAGCTTAGCCAGATGAGTGATAATAAATTAATTGACTTTCGGCTTTTTAACATCGGTTTTGTTTTCCAGTCATATAATCTCATTCCTGTGCTTACGGCCAAAGAAAATACTGAGTTCGTCATGCTGCTTCAAAATATTCCCTCAAAATTACGCGAGCAAAGGGTATTGTCTTTGCTTAATGAGGTTGGTCTGTCTGATAAACTAAATATGCGGCCATCTGAGTTGTCAGGTGGACAGCAACAACGTGTTGCTGTTGCCAGAGCCCTTGCATCAAAACCCAAATTTGTGCTTGCTGATGAACCTACTGCCAACCTTGATTTTTTATCTGCCTCAAATCTTCTGGATATTATGTCGGTACTTAATAGGGAAGAGCAAATAACTTTTATATTTTCTACCCACGATCAGCGGGTTATTGAGAGGGCAAAGCGAGTGATAAAGCTGGAGGATGGTAAAATAGTTTCAGATGTTAAAACGAATTAATCTCTCTGTAATTCTTTTTTTTGTTTCATCATTTTTTGCTTGTGGACAATCCGATCCAGGTTTTGATTTTAAGGGCTATTTAAAACATATGAATATAATTTCTGTCTTTAATGCCGATTCTTTGACAACATCATCACTGTTTCACAATAGGTTAAAATTTAAATGGTATTCTGCAAATGACTTTTCTGCTGCTCTCGAAATAAGAAATAGAATGTTTTATGGCGAGCAAATTAAGCTTAGTCCACTTTTGGGTAAGGTTTTAAATCAAGATAATGGTTTGTTTGATATGGCTTTCTTGTTAACAGATCAAAAAGGCTGCAAACTGGTCACTAATATAGATAGAGCCTATTTAAGATGGAATAAGGATAACATAGATGTGCAGCTTGGGAGACAACGTATTAACTGGGGAATTAGTCTTGTGTGGAATCCCAACGATTTGTTTAACGCGGCTTCTTTTGTAGATTTTGACTACGAAGAGCGCTCAGGTACAGATGCTTTAAGAATACAATACAAAACCGCTTCTTTGTCTGGGTTTGAATTTATCGCCAGCCCTGGTAAAGAAGCTAAAAAAAGCATTTATGCCTTGATGTATAGGTTTAATAAACACAAATACGATGTACAGTTGTTTTCAGCAGTTTATTTAAGCGATATTGCGTTGGGTCTAGGCTGGGCAGGAAGTTTGAAGCAATTAGGTTTTAAAGGGGAACTTACTTGTTTTAAATCCTATGAAAAGGCTCTGTTTCCAAAACAGGCAATTAATAGCAGCATTTCATTTGATTACACTTTTAAAGGCTCCAATTATTTTAATCTTTCTTATTTGTATAACTCGAATGGAAGTAACACTTTAGGCCAACCTGGAAATATAAACTCACTTTATGTAAACGATGTAAAGCATCTTTCACCGGCCTTGCATTCTGCTTTTTTCCAAATCTCAAGGGCTTTTAATCCTTTAATAACGGGAAGCTTTTCAACCATATTCTTAGTTGGAATGAATCAGTTTTTCCTGATGCCCTCGATTAACTATTCTATCAAGGATGATTGGGACATAAATTTGGTGGTTCAAAGTTTGCTTAATAATCCTGATAAAAAAGAAAATAATTTGACGAATCTATTTTTGAGGCTCAGGTGGTCTTTCTGAGAAGTTGAAATGTTCGTAAAAGTTTTTAATTCGAAAAAGTATCTTTAAATACCTAACTCCTTTTCAGGGTTCCAAAATATCTCATTGAAATTCAAAATCTCATCACCATTTATTATTGCTCCTTCTGCTTTTAATAAGGCTTCCATTTCATTTGGAGATTTAAAATGCATTTTTCCGGTCAGCATGCCATTTCTATTCACCACTCTGTGTGCAGGTACTTTTATTTCTTGCTGATGCGAATTGTTCATGGCCCATCCAACCATTCTTGAAGACCCTTTGGCCCCGAGGTATTTGGCAATGGCTCCATACGATGTTACTCTTCCATAGGGAATTAGTCTTACCACTTGATAAACCATCTCAAAAAAGTCGTTTTTTTGGCCTTTCATTCAGCTTATCTCAAATTTGGCATAGCAGATATTAAATCCCTTGGCTGTGAATTTTTGTTCGTAATAGGTTTTAATATTCAGTAAACTTTCTAACTCGTCGCTATATGCCATAGTTCTGGCATGGTCATATAAATTATTTGTCGACTCAAGTAGTTTATAATTGCTCTGTTTGATAACTTCCATTGTGTAGTTGTAGAAAAACTCGCTGTCGGTTTTTAGGTTTATCTTGCCTTCGGGAGTGAGAATGTTTTTGTATTTAGCAATAAATCTTGGCGAGGTAAGCCGCTTTTTTTCTCTTTTCTCTTGGGGTTGTGGGTCGGGAAAAGTAATCCATATTTCTGAAATTTCTCCTTTTGCAAACATTTTTTCTATCTGCTCAATCCTGACTCTTAAAAACGCAACATTTTTCATGTTGTTTTCAATAGCGGTTTTACTGCCTCTCCATATTCTGGCTCCTTTCAAATCAGCACCAATAAAATTTTTTTCCGGGAATCTTTCAGCAAGGCCAATGGTATACTCTCCTTTGCCACATCCAACCTCTAATACAATTGGATTGTTGTTTTTAAAGTATTCTTCATTCCATTTGCCCTTCAGGGGTAAATCCTCCAGTTCAGGGCCATGTTGCATGTGTTGAAATACGTTTGAAAAGGTCTCTACTTCTGCAAAATGCTGTAATTTTTTCTTGGCCATATTTTTGAATTTTTATCCTGTAAACTATTTTTCCTAAAACTTTTCTTAGTTTAATAATTGGTATTAAATGGTCTTATTATTATTTCTTCTACCAAGGTGCTTTTTGACATTTGATAGGCATTTATAATAACATCAACAATATCTTTAGGTTGTATGAATTCTTCTTTTGGCAGGTCAATGCCATCCCATGATGAGGTGTTCACTGCTCCGGGTATAATGGCAGTAACCTTTATTTGATATTCTCGCATCTCTTCTGCCAATACTTTACTGAATCCAAGCATCGCATATTTAGATATGGAATAGGAGGCAGCATCTTTTCTTACATTTTTACTAACTATTGAGCAGATATTGAATATATGTCCCTTTTTTTTTTGTTTCATTTCTTCCAAAAAAGGCCTTGTGAGATAATATGCACTGTAAAGATTGGTTTGCATTTGTTTCTCAAACAGGCCTTCCTCTTCATTGCTGATGGTTCCGGTAGCATATATGCCAACATTATTGATGATTACATCAACTGAACCGAATTTTTTCTTTATGGCTTTGGTAAATTCAGAAACTTCATCTTTAATCGAAAAATCAGTTGCTCTGCTTAAGATTTTTATCTTGGGAAAAGTGTTTTCAAGATAAAGTTTAAACTCTTCGAGTTGTTCCTGGTTTCTGGCACCTAAAGCAAGATCAAATCCCATCTCTGCAAAAGCTATGGAAACAGCCCTTCCTATCCCCTTTGTAGCCCCTGATATTACTGCAAGCATATTTTATGTTTTTATTTCGGTAAAAATAAAGCCTATTTGTGTAAATGGTAAAAATAATATCGCTTATTTTATGGTTTTGAAAAATATTTGTTTGAAACACAAAAAAAAAATATTCGTTTGCCCTCTAGATTGGGGCCTTGGTCACGCCACCCGATGCGTTCCGGTTATTCGTAAATTACTCGAAAATGATGTTGAGGTTATCATAGGTGCTGATAAATATCCCTTGGATTTTTTAAAACAAGAGTTCCCAAATCTCCAGTTTATCCCTCTTCCGGGTTATGAAATTTCATATCCTCAATCAGGAAATATGGCCTTCAAAATATTGTTTTCAATTCCCAATCTCATTTCCAAAATAATAGAAGAACACAAACTGTTAAAAGAAATAATCTTTAAATATAATATTGACGGGGTAATATCCGATAACCGTTATGGATTGTTTTCAAAATACGTTAAAACAGTCTTTATCACACATCAAATACGGATTAAATCCCCTGTTTTTGAAAATTTGCTTTATAAGTTAAATACATATTTCATAAAAAAATTTACCTATTGCTGGGTGCCTGATTTCAAGGGTGCCATAAACCTTTCAGGGGAGCTGTCACATGGCAAAAATCTTCCGGAAAACACCAGTTATATAGGTCCTTTAAGTCGTTTTGAAACCAATAACATAACTACAGTAAATGAAAATGAGTTTGATTTATTGTTTCTCATTTCCGGGCCTGAACCGCAACGTAGCATTTTTGAGCAAATAGTTTTTGACCAGCTCAAAAAAACAAATTTAAAAGCAGTAATTATTCTAGGAAAGCCATCAGAAAACAATCATTTTAAAATTGGTGATAGCCATGTTTTCTCCCATTTGCAAACACAGGCTCTTGCTGAAATAATATCAAAATCTAAATTTGTTATTAGTAGATCTGGCTACAGCACCATAATGGATATGGCTGTGTTTGGAAAAAAATGCATTTTTGTCCCTACACCCGGGCAAACCGAACAGGTCTATTTGGCCGACTATTTTCATAATAGAGGAAATGCTTTTTCAATGCCGCAGTCAGATTTTGATCTGTTATCAGCACTTAAATATGCAGAAAATATAGAGCCTTTTAAATTTGAAACAGACGATTTGCTTTTAGATCAGCAAATAAAGATTTTTTTGTCTGATCTAGACAAGTAGCAGAATTTTTAAGCTTTTTTAAGTGTGAAAGAAAAGGTAGAGCCTATACCTTCTGTACTGCGCACATTAATGGTTTGTTCGTGCGCTTCAATGATGTGTTTTACGATAGCCAAGCCTAATCCGGATCCTCCTGAATCTCGGGTTCTGCTTTTGTCAACCCTGTAAAACCGCTCAAATAAACGAGGCAGATGTTCGCTAGAGATACCTATCCCGTCATCGGCCACTTCAATGAGCATGTTTTCTTCCATGTCGTAAATTCTTATTTCTGTGGTGCCACCTGTTTTGCCATATTTTATGGAGTTAACTATTAAATTGGTTACCACTTGCCTTATCCGGTCTTTATCAGCAATTACAAAAGTGTTTTTATCCGGTGTCTTTCTAAATTTAAGATTTATCTGCTTGTTGGCAGCTTTCATTTCCAAAAGTTCAAAAGTTTCTTTTATTAAACCATGAATCTCAAGTTTGCTTAAGTTCATCTCTAATTGTCCAGACTCTAGACGCGATACAATGTCCAGGTCTTCAACAATTGATATC
>CANHPJ010000117.1 GCA_947462515.1 Bacteroidota bacterium
ATACATCCTTCTGCTAAGTCTTCTGCCAAGGTAGGCGATCGGTATTGATCATCTACTACGTTAATGTTTTGGCCTTTTTCAAGCGCTTCTTTTGCCCATAGTACAATGTTTGAACGACTCATGTTGTCAACAATGCCATAAACGATAATGGTTCTTAATATGCTCCATTTTAATTTGCTTTCCATTACCAGTTTTTCGGCATCCCATTTAGATTGTCCATAATAACTTATTGGGTTTGGAGAATCACCTTCGGTATAGGGCCCTTTTTCACCGTCAAAAATAAAATCTGTTGACAGGTGAATAAAATGAGGTTTGTTATCCTGGGATTCCATCACCTCAATAAAATTATTTACCGCCTCCACATTAAGCAAACGGCATAATTCTTTTTCCTTTTCACATGCATCTACATTGGTCATGGCTGCAGTGTTTATAACTACTTCCGGATGGTGTTTTTCTAATATGTTTCTTACCTCTTCTTTATTGGTTATGTCTAAATTTTGGTAGCTATAACCGTTTTTTTCCAAAATGCGGTTTTCTCCTTTAGAGGTAGCTATTACCTCCACATCATTACGTTTTATTAATGCGTAAATAAGTTTTTGTCCCAATAGGCCATTGGAGCCGGTAACGAGTATTTTTTTCTTTTCCATACTTTTCTTTTGCGTATTAAGTGCCTTTTTTAAAATAAATCTAAATTTAGGCTGCTTTTATTCCTTGATTATTTCGAAGCTATGAGTTATTGTTGCCGTTGGCTCGAGTGTTTTAGTTACCGAACAATATTTCTCAACAGATAATAAAACGGCTTTTTCTACTTTTTGCTTGTCTAGGTCACCAACTAGTACAAAATGCAGCTTAATGGTTCGAAACAGTGCCACGTCGCCTTCTTTTACTCGATCTCCATCAACTATTACTTTATATGATTTTATTGGTTGACGTTGTTTTTTTAATATGATAAGTAAATCCATGGAGCTACAGCCACCAAGTGCTACAAGTAATAACTGCATTGGTTTCATGCCTAGGCCTTCTCCTCCTATATCAGCTGATCCGTCTATTAATAAGGTATTTCCTTCTTCATTTTTAGCTTCTAAATTAACAGCATCATTAATTCTCGTTAATTCTATTCTCATCTTTAAGTATGATTTTTAAGTTGTAATTTCTATGCTTTATGATGGGGTATAATATTTATTGAATTGATATACTAATTATGTCCCCCTTAATTTTTTTGCTTATTCCTTAAAATAAGAAAGGAGCCTCAAGGCTCCTTTCTTATTTTGTTATTATTATTTTTTCTTTTCTTTCAAAACAGGGTCAATATATACCTCGCTCAAGTCTCGGTATTCCATAGCGTTTACATCAAAGTTTTTCACAAAAACTTGTAATAACCTGGTGTTTTCATCATAGAAGATAGGCATTATTGCCGCATCATCAATTGCTACCTGCTCTGCCTGTAAGAATAATGCATTACGTTTGGCTTCATCGGTTTCTTTTAAGCCGGCTAAAAATAAAGAGTCGAATTTTTCACTTTTATATCTTACCGGATTTACAAATGAATTGGCCTTAGGGTCAGCAGGTACATTGGCACCGTAAAGAATATTAAGGAAGTTTTCAGGATCCGGATAATCTGCTATCCAGCCTAATCGCCAGAATTCAGATTTGCCCGACTCTAAAGCTTCTATGTGCTGTGCCAATGGCATAACGTTGAATTTCACATCTATGTTCAAGTTTTCTTTTAGCATTTTTTGAACCACTTCAGCAGTTTGTATGTTTCTATCCCCTCCGCCGCTATTAATTTGAAGAGTAAGTGAAGGAAAACCTTTTCCGTTTGCATATCCGGCTTCTGCCAATAATTTCCTCGCTTTTTCAGGATTGAACTCGTAACCTTTAAGTTTAGATACATCGTAGTTTTTGTATGCAGGAGGAACTATTCCATAATTTCCCGGTACTCCTTCTCCTTGTAATGTGTATATAACGATAGAGTTTCTGTCTATAGCATAGTTAAAGGCCTGTCTAACCAATTTGTTGCTGAATAGTTTGCTTTGATGCTGAAAACCTAAATAGTAAACTGTTTGAGCCGGTGTGTTTTGAAGAACAAATGGAATGTTTTCTTTTTTGGCATTTTCCAATTCTGATGTAACATCTTTTATCATTTCAAGAGGAAGCTGATAAACCATATCAATATTTCCGTTTTTGAATTCCAATAGCTCTGATTTTTTTTCTTTTATGAATGTCCATTTAATAGCATCCAAATATGGAAGTTTGTTTCCATGAACGTCCGATCTCCAATAGTTTGGGTTTTTCTCCAATACTACTCCTAATCCTTCTTTTATGTTTTTTACTTTAAAAGCTCCTGTACCAACAGCCTTCACTCGCATTTCTATGCCGTATTTGTCAAATGCTTCTTTTGGATAAATCCAGCCATAAGCAGTAGTAAGAAGATTTAAGAACCCACTGAATGGATAAACTAAATCTATTTCCAGAGTGTAATCATCTATTACTTTAATTCCACTTACTCCACCTGGTAAAGGTTTTTTTTCTGTTGTAGATTGATAGTATTCTTTAGCCCCTATAACTTTATTTTGAAAAAATGTAGATGCTTGATTTTCAGGTAAATTAGAACACATCTTGTCAAAGCAATATTTAATATCTTGAGCTGTAACTTCTCGTCCTTGTCCATTTGGAAATGCTTCATCATCATGAAACTTCACTCCTTTACGGATATGAAAAACAAATTTTTTGGCACTGTCTGATATCTCCCAGCTCTCTGCCAATCCAGGTTGAATGGAAAGATCTTTTTGAGATAGTTTTACTAATCCCTCATAAACTTGATTTGCTATTCTGTGAGAAATTACGTCGGTAACACTAAGTGGAAAAAGACTTCTGAAATCTTCTACTTCATTTAGTCTTAAAACATCTCCGTAATATACGTTTCCATTAGCTGCTGTTGAATTGTGTTTTTCTTTGTCGTCGCCACCACAAGAAACCATTGTGACTACAGCGATTAATAAAGCAAAAAGTTTAATTTTCATTTTGGTAGCTTTTTGAAGTTGAATTTCAATTGTTGATTTTAAGTATTTTGACCTGCTATTTACAGTATGTTGTTGCCGTTTTAAAAGCCAAATATAATGAAAATGACTAAATAATGTAAATTTATTGCTTTAAAAATGTTGTTTACTCATAATCAGTATTTTAAAGTCTAAAATGTGCGGCTTCAGTTTCAATTAAATCCATTTGTCTCAGGTAATTCTGTTTTAAAAATTCTAAAGATTTAATTGAATCTAATTTTATACCAAAAATGTTTTTTTAGTCAATGTCTAATTCTAGGAGTATTGGACAGTGGTCAGAATGTTTAGCCTCTGCCAAAATTACTGCTCTCCTTAACTTTTCTTTGAGGGTTTCACTCACCAAATTATAATCGATGCGCCATCCTAAGTTTTTTTCCCTGGAATTTGCTCTGTAACTCCACCACGAATATTGATGAGGATCCTGGTTGAAATGTCGGAATGAATCAATAAAACCCGAATTTATAAATCCATCAATCCATGCTCTTTCTTCCGGTAAAAATCCTGAGGATTTTGCATTTCCTATTGGGTTGTGTATGTCAATTGATTTGTGGCAGATGTTATAGTCTCCACAAATAATAAGGTTTTTTTTGGTTTTCTTCAGCGTATCAATATAGTTTTGAAAATCTTCCAGCCATTCCATTTTAAACGCCTGACGCTCTTCTCCACTTGATCCTGATGGCATATAGACACTCATAACTGAAATGTCGCCATAGTCCGCCCTGATTACCCTGCCTTCATCATCATATTTTTTTATCCCACATCCAATAGTAATATTGTCCGGGTTTATTTTTGTTAAAATTCCAACTCCACTGTATCCTTTTTTTTGCGCTGAATGAAAATATACTGAATAACCTAGTTCTTTAAATAAACTAATGTCTATTTGTTCAGGCTGGGCTTTGGTTTCTTGCAAACAGACAATGTCCGGATTGCTTGATTTAAGCCATTCAATAAATCCCTTGCTCATCGCCGATCGAATTCCATTTAGATTATAAGATATTATTTTTGCCATTTCTACGTTTATTATTTGGTTTTGAATTTCAAAGGTAAAATTTAGCCTGCGTATTGCAGTCCAATTTTATAAAAATATAAAAATTCATATCTTGAATTTATTTAATGCGTTTATTTGCAGAGGATTTTGTTCTTTTTGATGTTGTAGCTTGATTGCCTGTTTGTTAGATAAATGATTTTTCAGAAACCTGTATTAAAGTTAAAATATGCTTGAGTTGTAATATCAAATTGCATCTTTATTCTTTTCCTTAAGAAATTTATAACAAAACAATTTTGAACTCAAAACCATAGTTTTTTTAATTTGTCACGCTGCTTTTTTTATACATGCGATTAATCCTGATTTTGTTTTTAACAGTAAGTTCGTTCGCAGCATTGGCGCAGCAGTATGATAATATTCGTTATCGCAAAGTTCAGTTTGCTGACACCCTCAATTTTGATACATTAAGTATAGTTCCTAACACATTGAGCGTCTTTTCTTTGAGTGGATCTAAATTGCCTTCCCAATACTACGATATAAAATATCCGCAGGCAATCGTAGTTTTAAAAAGACAAGAGTTATTGTTTGATTCAGCCTTCGGCTTAAATACCTTGGATTCACTTTTAATTACCTATCAGGTTTTTCCTTATAATTTCAACAAAACATTCCAAAATAAGGATTTTGCTAAACTCAAAGCTTTTTCCAATCCCTTAAATCCCTTTGCGCTTAGCTACCATCCAACAGACCAAAATATTGATTTGTTTAAAGCACAAGGTTTAAATAAAAGTGGAAGTATCTCTAGGGGAGTTATGTTTGGCAATAATCAGGATTTGTCGGTTAATTCAAATCTTAATCTTAATTTATCCGGAAAGGTAAACGAACGATTCAGTATTTTGGCTGCCGTTACCGATAATAATATTCCCATACAGCCTGAAGGAAATACCCAGCAATTACAAAGCTTCGATCAAGTTTATATTCAGCTTTTCGACGATAACACTAAAATTACTGCCGGTGATTTTCAATTATCCCGCCCAAACAGTTATTTTATGAATTTTTATAAAAGAGCTCAAGGTGGAAGTGTTACTACTAGTTTTAATCCTTCTAAAAATCCTTCTCGGTTAAAAAAAGTGAATGTTTCTGCCAGTGCTGCTGTGTCAAAAGGGAAGTTTTCTCGACACCTGGTCCAGGGTGTAGAGGGTAATCAGGGACCATATCGTTTGAAAGGTGCCGAAAATGAAGTTTTTATCGTGGTCTTGTCCGGTACTGAAAAAGTGTTTATTGATGGTCGACAGTTAATCAGAGGGCAGGAAAATGATTATGTAATTGATTATAATACTGCCGAAATTACATTCACTGCTAAACAGTTAATTACCAAGGATAAACGAATTATAGTTGAGTTTCAGTATTCAGATAAAAATTATGCCCGATCCTTGTTTTTTTACAATACCGAGTATGAAGATCATAATTTGAAGATTCGGTTTAATGCCTATTCCGAGCAAGATGCAAAAAATCAGTCCTTGCAACAAGACTTAAGCCCCGACAAAAAGCTTCTTTTATCCAATATTGGAGATTCAATAAATCAGGCTGTATTCCTTACCGCTGATTCTGTTCCTTTTACTACCGACGAAGTGCTTTATAAAAGAATAGATACCCTTGTTGCCGGAATGTTTTACGATTCGGTATTCGTGCGTTCAGCAAGTCCTGATAGTGCTTTTTACCGTTTGTCTTTTTCACTGGTAGGGCAGGGCAGGGGTAACTACAAACAACAGATCAATACTGCCAATGGAAAAGTTTTTGAATGGATTGCCCCAATTGATGGCTTGAAACAAGGATCCTATGAGCCAATAATATTGCTTGTTACTCCTAAAAAACGCCAAATGTTCACCTTTGGGGCTGAATATAAACTGAATGAAAATACCAAGACCAATTTTGAGCTGGCCTATAGCAATTATGATGTGAATACATTTTCTCAAAATGGCAATTCTGATAATGGAACCTATGCTTTTAAAGGCGGTATTGAAAATACCCGCCACCTAAAAGGTTTTAGTGATAAACCTTGGTCTATGAATACCTTTTTTAATTACGAACAGTTGAATAAAAATTTTAGTTATATCGAG
>CANHPJ010000118.1 GCA_947462515.1 Bacteroidota bacterium
ATAACCCCCACAAAAGAGCTTTCAATAGGGATTTGGGAAATAACTGAATCTATAGATGAGCTATTAGAAATAACTTCATTAAGTGAAGAAGAAAAAAACATTTTAGACAAATTCAGCTCAATAAACAGAAAACAACAATGGCTAGCGACAAGAACATTGATCCAAAGAATACTTGACACGGAAACAAGAATTGGATATAGAGAATCCGGTAAACCATATTTATTAGGCAATAATTTTGAATTTTCCATATCACATTCAGAGAAATTCGCATGCGTTTTGTTAGACAAAAATAAACCCTGTGGAATAGACATAGAAAAAATTTCTCCAAAGCTAGATAAGGTAAAACATAAATTTTTAAATTCTTCTGAATATGAGTTAATCAAAGAAGGTAACTTATTGCAAAAACTCTGTGTAATTTGGGGAGTAAAAGAATCGCTTTACAAGATGGATGGATCGAATAATTTAAATTTTTCAAATGACATAACTATCTTATCAAAAATAGACCTAGAAGAAGGGCAATTAGATGCTGTTATAAATAAAAATGGACAAAACAAACCATACACTTTACAGTATTATAAAATAAAGGACTGTATGTTAGTAATTACGCTTTAAAAAATTAGCCCCATAATTAAAACCAGTTGTTAATTTTTATTTTTATTTTTGTAAGATTAACCTAAAAGTAAATGATAGATAATCACATATATCAATCTATAATTAAAAAAAAGGCACAGGGTCTTAAGCAAATTGCAATATTGCTTGACCCGGATAAGTTAGACAAGGAAAATCTTATTGACACAATTGATAAAGTTGAAGAATCGAATATAGATTTCATTTTTGTTGGAGGCAGTTTAATGGTGACTGAAAACTTCGATGATTGTTTAAGAGAAATTAAGATTAGAACTTCAAAGCCTATAGTAATTTTCCCGGGCAGCCCTCTACAAGTAAACAAACAAGCAGACGCGATTTTATTATTATCTCTTATATCGGGAAGAAATCCAGAATTCCTCATTGGGCAGCACGTTATAGCAGCCCCGGCATTGAAAAAAAGCAGATTAGAAATAATCCCGACAGGATACATTTTGGTTGATAGTGGGAGACAGACAACGGCTTCATATATAAGCAATACTACCCCATTACCACACGACAAGGGAGAAGTTGCAGCATGCACTGCACTTGCAGGAGAAATGCTAGGCTTAAAACTTATTTATCTTGATGGTGGTAGCGGCGCATTAATGGGAGTAAGCAGTAAGATGATAGAAGAAGTAAGAAAAACAATAAACATACCAATCATTGTTGGTGGTGGAATTAAAACGGCGAAACAAGCAGAGGAAGCATGTTTTGCTGGGGCGGATTTAATTGTTGTGGGGAATGCCTTTGAAGAAAACAACAATTTAATAAAAGAAATTTCCGAGGCAGTTCATCAGACTATTTGCACATAGTCAAAATCCACAATTACAAGAAGGGGAAAAATAAATTTTGGTATCGGGTAGGATTTCTTCAATTCTTTTTTGCTCTTTAGAATTAATTAAAATTCCCCTAAGATCAAAAACTTTTAATTTTTCAAGTTTAGATAAACTTTCCGGAAAGCCTGTCAAATCATTATCCCATAGATCCAACACTTCCAAAGCATGAAGATTTTCTATCTCAGAAGGAATAGAAATCAAATTATTTCTACTCATTCTCAACACTTTCAACTCGGGCAAGAAACAAATCTCTCTTATGAATGCTTCTATCTGATTTTTTGAAAGATCCAAAAGTTCCAAACGAGTTAATTTGACTATTTCCGGGGGGATTTCTCTGATTTTGTTTTTTGATAAATCCAGTTCCCTTAAATTTTTAAACAAGAATATTTCCTCAGGAAAAACCGTTAATTTTTCATTGCGAAGTTTCAGTTTATAAACCTGATTTGGATTTGTTAAAGCAGACTGCAAAGAATAAAAGGTCTGTTCATGTATATTTAAGAGAGAATCACCTGCTTGGGCAAAAACAAGGGAAGTAAGGGTTTTTAAAAAAAAACAGATTAATAAAAAAGCTTTAGGCATAGACTTTTAAACTAGTTGGGTTAAAGACAAAACTAAAGCAAAGAGGCAGTAATCTTATCTTTAGTTAATTGATCTTTAAGGGCGTTAAGATCCGGAAATTTAATTTCATCCCTTATTCGTTCTTTAAAATAGATAATTATTTTCTGATTATAAATATCTTCATCGAAGTCAAAAATATTCACCTCGATAGATTTTTCACTCTTTCCGATTGTTGGTCTATGACCAATATTCAACATTCCTGAATATTTTGTTCCACTTACCGAAACATCAACGGCATAAACCCCATTAAGAGGAATCATTTTATAATTATGCTCAACAAAGAGATTAGCTGTTGGAAACCCAATCGTTCTTCCTAATTTATTTCCTTCAACAACAACACCTGACAAAGAATATAAATGCCCAAGGTAAAGGGAAGCAGTTTTAATATCACCAGCTAATATTGCATTCCTGATTTTTGTTGAACTAACATTTACATTATCAATATCCTGAGCAGGAATTTCTTCCACATTAAAACCATAAATATGACCAAACTCCTTTAAGTGTTCAAAGGTCCCTTCCCTATTTCTGCCAAAGTGATGATTATAACCAATTACCAGCTTTTTAGTCCCGATTTTATTTACAAGAATATTACTTACGAACTCAACTGAACCAAGACGAGAAAACTCTTTAGTAAAGGGATGAATTATTAAGTGATCAATTCCGTAGTGGTCGAGCAATGAAATTTTCTCTTCCTCAGTAGAGAGCATTTTAAGATCATCATTATCAGGAAACAAAACAACACGAGGATGCGGAAAGAAGGTAAGCAAAACAGTTTCACCATTATCAAGCTTGGCGATTTCCTTTAGTCTGCTTATAATTTTTTGATGTCCAATATGAACACCATCAAAAGTACCGGTGGTAACAACGGCGTTATCTAACTTTTCAAATTGATCAATACTTGTATAAACTTTCACTCTAAACTTAAAAAATTAAACAAAAAAAAACAAATTAGCTAAACGTCAAACTGATTCTGTTAATCAAAAATAAGAAAATAAATTTTCAGTACAAGATATTGCATTCTTAATAATTTAAAGTAATTTCGCGCTTCGAATTTATATGTAAAAATTTAAAATCCTTAAGAGATGTCAAAAAATACCGGAAAAATTGTGCAGGTAATCGGCCCTGTTGTTGACGTTAGTTTTGAGCAAGACGGAGGCGGCAAGTTACCAAACATACTTGATGCATTAGAAATCATAAAAGAGAATGGTATGAAAATCATTCTTGAGTGCCAACAGCACATCGGACAAGACACCATTAGAGCAATTGCGATGGATTCAACCGATGGATTGCAGAGAGGCACTGAGGTTGTTTCTACCGGATCTCCTATTAAAATGCCAGTAGGTGAGCAAATAAAAGGAAGATTATTCAATGTAGTAGGAGATACGATTGATGGAATTCAAGAGCTTTCGAAAGACGGAGGTTATCCTATACATCGTCAACCGCCAAGATTCGAAGATCTTTCTACTTCAACAGAAGTATTATTTACAGGAATTAAAGTTATCGATTTATTGGAACCTTATCCAAAAGGCGGTAAAATCGGATTATTTGGAGGAGCTGGAGTAGGAAAAACAGTATTGATCATGGAGTTGATCAACAATATTGCCAAAGGTTACGCCGGTTTATCTGTTTTTGCAGGAGTTGGAGAAAGAACGAGAGAAGGGAATGACTTATTAAGGGAGATGATAGAGTCTGGAGTAATAAAATATGGAGAAGAGTTTAACCATTCGATGGAAAAAGGTGGATGGGACTTATCCAAAGTTGATTTACAAGAGTTAGCAAAATCACAGGCAACACTTGTTTTTGGACAAATGAATGAGCCTCCAGGAGCGCGTGCAAGAGTAGCATTATCAGGACTTACCATGGCAGAATATTTCCGTGATGGAGATAATGAGTCAGGAGGAAAAGACATCTTATTTTTCATCGACAACATATTCCGTTTCACGCAAGCAGGTTCAGAAGTATCGGCTCTATTAGGCCGTATGCCATCTGCTGTAGGATACCAACCTACCCTTGCTACTGAGATGGGATTGATGCAGGAGAGAATCACCTCTACAAAAAGAGGTTCAATCACATCAGTTCAGGCAGTTTATGTACCGGCGGATGACTTAACTGACCCTGCACCGGCAACTACATTTGCCCACTTAGATGCTACTACTGTATTAAGCAGAAAAATTGCGGAGTTGGGAATATATCCTGCAGTTGATCCATTAGATTCAACTTCAAGAATTCTTTCACCAGCAGTATTAGGCGATCTACATTATAATACAGCTCAAAAGATAAAAGCATTATTACAACGATATAAAGAACTTCAGGATATTATTGCAATCCTAGGTTTAGATGAATTATCTGAAGAAGATAAACTTGTTGTTCACCGTGCAAGAAGGGTTCAGCGTTTTCTATCTCAGCCATTCCACGTTGCAGAGCAGTTTACCGGATTAAAAGGAGTTCTTGTAAGCATTGAAGACACCATTAAAGGATTTAACATGATTTTAGATGGTGAGGTTGACAATTATCCTGAGGCAGCATTTAACTTAGTAGGAACTATAGAAGATGCGATGCAAAAAGGAAAAAGACTAATGTCAGAAGCAAAATAAATAATTCACTGCATTCAGCGTTTTAGGTTTCTAAAACGCTGAATAAAATTTGAACCTCGATGTATTTAGAAATAATAACCCCTGATAAAAAAGTTTTCGAAGGAGAAATAACATCCGTTATTTTGCCTGGTTCAGAAGGTTCTTTTGGAATTTTAAACAATCACGCGCCTATTATTTCAACTTTAGGTTACGGAGAGATTAAGATTACAGATAAAAGCCAAAAAACTCAAGTTTTCAACATTGGAGGAGGAGTCGTTGAAGTTATAAACAACAAGATAAATGTTTTAGCTGAAAACGTTTAAGATCCAGAAAGCCAAAATAAAAAAGGAGCAATCACATCGATTGCTCCTTTTTTATTTTAGCTTTTCATTATTTTGATGTCTATCACTGTCCCGAGAAGTCTTTTTTTGAATGTTTTTTTCCAGGGCTTTTGTTAGATCAACACCTGTTTGATTCGCCAGGCATATTAAAACGAAAAGAACATCAGCAAGCTCGTCGGCAAGATCTTTATTTTTATCAGAATCTTTAAAAGACTGCTCGCCATACTTTCTAGAAATTATACGAGCCACCTCCCCCACTTCTTCCGTTAAGATAGCCATATTGGTTAGTTCATTAAAATATCTGACACCATGATTCTTTATCCAATTATCAACTGTTACTTGCGCTTGTTCCAAAGTCATTATTCTCTATTTTTAGAATCAATAATTATAGTTACCGGACCATCGTTAGTGAGTGAGACTTTCATGTCGGCACCAAAAACACCGGTCTGTATTGGTTTATTTAATTCATTTTGAAGCAATGAAATAAAAGCTTCATAAAGTGGAATTGCTATATCCGGCTTAGCAGCCTTTATATAGGAAGGTCGATTTCCTTTTTTCGTGCTGGCATAGAGCGTAAACTGGCTAATAAGCAAAATATCAGCATTTACATCTTTCAATGAAAGATTCATCACTTTAAGGGGATCGTTAAAAACTCTTAGATTAATTACTTTAGAACAAAGCCATTGCACATCTTCAAATGTATCAATTTCAGAGATTCCCAAAAGAATTAAAAGTCCGTTTTTAATTTGACTTTTTAATTTCTCATCGATTTTTACAGATGCTTCAGATACCCTTTGAATGACCACTCGCATGCAGTGAAACTGTTTTATTTAAATTCCTTATTATTCATTTCTTCACTTGACAAAACACTTAAATAACTATCGTACCTTGACTCATAGATATCACCATTTATAAGAGCATTTTTAACTGCACATTTAGGCTCGTTAAGATGAATACAATTATTAAACTGACAATCATTCATTATTTCCCTCATTTCGGGAAAATAGCGAGAGAGTTCTTCTTTCTTAATATCAAAAAGCCCAAGCTCTTTAATTCCGGGTGTATCGATAATAAAACCTCCAAATGTGAGAGGAAACATTTCAGCGAAAGTAGTGGTATGCATGCCTTTACTGTGAGCA
>CANHPJ010000119.1 GCA_947462515.1 Bacteroidota bacterium
ATTTTAGTTGGTGGTTCCACAAGAATACCTGCTATTCAGGAAGCTGTTGAGAAATTCTTCGGAAAAACTCCATCTAAAGGTGTTAATCCAGACGAGGTTGTTGCTTTAGGCGCTGCTATTCAAGGTGGTGTTTTAACAGGAGAGGTAAAAGACGTATTGTTGCTTGATGTTACTCCACTTTCTTTAGGAATAGAGACTATGGGTGGTGTTATGACAAGATTAATTGAATCCAATACAACTATACCAACCAAAAAATCTGAAACATTCTCTACTGCAAGTGATAACCAGCCATCGGTTGAAATTCATATCCTTCAAGGTGAAAGACCGGTAGCAAGAGACAACAGAACTATCGGTAGATTCCATTTAGATGGTCTTCCACCAGCACAAAGAGGAGTTCCTCAAATCGAAGTTACTTTTGATATTGATGCTAATGGTATCTTAAACGTTTCTGCAAAAGACAAAGCAACTGGCAAATCTCAACAAATCAGAATCGAGGCTTCTTCCGGATTATCTGATGATGATATCAAAAGAATGAAAGCTGAAGCTGAAGCTAATGCTGATGCGGATAAAGCAGCCAAAGAAAAAATCGAAAAAATCAATATGGCTGACAGTTTAATTTTCCAAACTGAAAAACAATTAAAAGAATTTGGAGAAAAATTGCCTACAGATAAAAAGCAACCTATTGAAGATGCTTTAGCTGAATTGAAAAATGCACATTCTACTCAAGATGTGTCTGGTATTGACACAGCTATGGAAAAATTAAATACCTTATGGCAAGCTGCTTCAACAGACATGTACAAAGGAACAGAAGGAGGATCGCAAGAGCCTCAAGCAGAGCAATCTAAAACTGAAGAAGTTACGGATGTTGATTATGAGGAAGTAAGTTCTGAGAAAAAATAATTCTGGAACAATTTAACAAAAAAAGCGGCTATTCTCGATTTCGGGAATAGCCGCTTTTTTTTGATTTACAGTCACAGGTAATTCAAGGAAATTCAATGTCCCTTAACCAAATGATGGTTTCTTATTTTGAAAAATATAGAAATGCCCTTGGCTAAAATGATTCAATTTCAGAAAAGAAAAAATTAAATTTCTCTTGAGATCCAAGAAGTCATCATCCAATGGTTTTTTTCAATTCCCTTCATCATTTTGGTCAACATATCCACTGTAGAAATATCTCCTATTTCATTCGCAGCATTAATCGTATCAACCATACTAGGCAATAGGATTTCAAAATCAGAAATTGTTTCTTTTACCATCTCTGTGGCAGAAAAATGAGTTCCGGATTCTTTTATTTCGGACATTTCCAAACATTGTTTAAAGGTGCTGATTGGATTGTTTCCAAAAACTCGAATTCTTTCAGCGATAGCATCAATATTACCATTAGCATCTTTGTAAAGCTTTCCGAATTTAGCATGTAGATCTAAAAAATTTGAACCTTTTACATTCCAATGAAAATTCCTCATCTTTTGAAAATGAACATTAAAATTTGCAAGATTTCTATTTAGATTTCTTATTACCTCTTCGTGCACTTTAGTTGAAAAACCAAGTTCATTATAAGTTGCTGAAGGTTGTTTTACTAATGTTTCCATAAATTGTTTAACTTTTTTTATTTGTTAGATTGTTTAATTATTACTTTTTCAAATCCCGTTCCAATATTTACTAAACGGCTTTTACGGAAAATTCAAACTTAATTTTGAGATTAAATTTTCCTTTGGTAAGACCTAACCGGTAAGCGTTAAAAATTGGACAATCCTTTAAGCTTCAACACAGATTGTGATTAATAAATCACTTTTTAATTTTTACTTCCATAATCTGGTAGTTCTTGAAAGTTGCTCAATACTTTTATTTTTGAGAGCTTTCATTTTTTGGGGGCATTGTTTGGAAAATTATGTCCCATATTGGGGATGAAACACCATATGCCTTGTTGTAATGACTATAATGATGCTGAAGATGATGTGAGGCTATTTTTTCCATGTATTTTGGTAATTGCTTATTATGTATGCCGAAATGTATTTGAGTATATAATATGTACCCGGTAATAAGCCCGCTGATAAAGGAAAACGAATATTTACCAATAAATACATAGGAGATCATAAAAAGTATTGCAATAATTATTGCTCCGGGTATTGGGGGCATAAAAAATCTTTCTTTATCTCTTGGGTTTTGATGATGAATGCCATGAAGCATAAATGAAAGGCGCTTGAGCCATTTTCGCTTTGATTTAAGATGAAATAAATAGCGATGCATTAAATACTCAAAAAGTGACCAAAAAACAATTCCAAAGCTGTAAACAAATAAGGTGCTTTGGATTTTAAGGTTCCCACATAAGTAGTTTCCAACTAAAAAAATAATTGCCAGGCTGGAGTAAAAGATATTGGTAATGATGGGCGATGACTTGGTTAATGATTCTAAAAAATTGTTTTTAAATATCCTTCCCTGAGTATTTTTTGTCAAAATTTCTGCTCTCATGATACTATTTATTATGTTTCAAGTAGATTATATCAACTATGATTCCGAAAAAAAAATAGTTTTGACGCTAAACCATTTTAAGGTAAATTTGAAAAATCAGCCCTAGCATATAATACAATGAAATCGGCTTCCATAAATGAAATAAAAAAAGAAATCAGTAATATGCCTCCTTTGCATATTGCTGAGCTTTGCATGCGTTTAGCTAAATTTAAAAAGGAAAATAAAGAGCTTTTAAGTTACCTTCTTTTCGAAGCTTACGATGAGCAGGAATACATTAAAAATGTAAAACTTGAAATTGATTCCCAATTTGAGGATTTGAATATTAATAATCTATATTTTGCTAAAAAAGGCCTCCGAAAAATTTTAAAATTAATTACCAAGCAAATTAAATTTTCAGGACAAAAACAAACTGAAGTAGAGTTTTTAATTTATTTCTGTTATAAATTAAGGGATTCTGAAATAGCTATCAATTCGAGCATAGCATTGATAAATCTTTATGAAATGCAAATCAAAAAAATAAATAAAGCAATAGCTTCCCTTCACGAAGATTTGCGTTATGATTACGAGTTGGAAATTCAAAATTTATAAGCTCAGCAAAAGTGCTCGTGATTTTTATAACATATTCATAGCCAACTGATTTTAAATTAAATTGTCTTAAATCTCTAAATAATTTTAACAATCAAAATTTATAAAGACCAAATAAGTTTTTAAAATGAGTGAACACAACCAATATATGCAACGCTGTATTGAACTTGCCAAAAATGGATTGGGAAATGTTGCCCCAAATCCAATGGTTGGTTGTGTGATAGTATATAAAGACCAAATAATAGGGGAGGGATACCATCAAAAATATGGTAAGGCGCACGCTGAGGTAAATGCCATTAACAGCGTAAAAGATAAAAGTCTGTTAACAAATTCCCGATTATATGTCAACCTGGAGCCTTGCGCTCATTTTGGTAAAACACCACCTTGTTCTGACTTAATTGTTGAGTATAAAATTCCTGAGGTAATAATCGGTTGTGTGGATAGTTTTAGCCTGGTTGCGGGAAAAGGTATTAATAGATTAAGGCAGGCTGGTATTAGTGTAATATGCGGCATTAATGAAGCGGAATGTCGTGAGTTGAATAAACGGTTTTTCACCTTTCATGAAAGGAAAAGGCCTTATGTCATTTTAAAATGGGCACAGACTTTGGATGGTTTTATTGATAAAAGCAGGGAAAGTAATTCTAAACCAGGAATTAATTGGATCAGTAATAAATATTCAAAGATATTAGTTCATCAATGGAGAACACAGGAGCAAGCTATTCTTGTTGGTAACAGAACAGCTTTGAACGATAATCCACAATTAAACGTAAGATTAGTTTCGGGTAAAAGCCCACTCAGGATGGTCTTGGATAAAGATTTAAAGCTTCCCAATAGCCTTAATTTGTTCGATAAAAGTATTCCTACTTTAATTTTTACTCAAAGAGAAAATGTCACTTCTTCTTCTTCTTCTTCTTCTTCTTCTTGCGAAAATATAGAATATATTTCCATTGATTTTTCCGCCGATATTCATCCACAAATTAATGATTTTTTGTACCAAAAAAATATACAGTCACTTATTGTTGAGGGGGGTAGTACATTGCTGAATTCATACATTAAAAATGACTTGTGGGATGAGGCAAGAGTTATCATAGGTAATACTACCTTTGGATCAGGATTAAAAGCCCCTGTAATAAATTTACCAAATCAATTTATTGAAGAATTTGGAGATGATAAGCTGATTTTTTTCAGAAATAAATAATGTTTTTTTAAGTCTGAAATTTTGAAGCAATAATTTAGGTGAAATAATCTCAAAAAAAACAATGTTTTTTCTTCTTTTAAGCATATTGTCAAGCACTCTGTTGCTCGTGATTTTTAAATTATTCCAAAGGTTTAATATAAAAATACTCCAAGCAATAGTAGTAAATTATGCAACTGCTGCCGTATTTGGATTTTTTTTTAAGCCTGATTTTTCTGTGAGTTTTATAATTAGCTCCCCTTGGTTTCCAGTAACAATTATTTTAGGCTGCTTGTTCATTTCTTTATTTTATTTAATGGCTTTAACCACTCAAAAATCCGGAGTATCAGTTTCTTCGGTGGCCAATAAGATGTCGGTGGTAATACCCATAAGCGTTTCAGTTTTTTTATACCATGAAAGCTTGACTGTTTTTAAAGTTACAGGTGTTTTCATGGCGCTTGCCGGTGTTTTTTTAGCATCACTTAAAAATAATGAAAGGAAAATCAATACCAAATACTTTTACCTGGCTGTGCTTTTGTTTTTTGGAAGTGGATTATTGGACTCGCTTATAAAATACGCACAGCAATTATATCAAGGAATAACCAGTTTTGATTTATTTGTCCCAACTATTTTTGGTGTATCAGGTTTAATCGGTTTTTTTATCATTGCTTATCGGACAATCATTTTAGATGAAAAGCTTGACCTAAAAAGTATTTTGGGAGGAATAGTTCTAGGAATTTGTAACTATGCTTCCATCCATTACTTGCTAAAAACCCTGGATATAAGAACCCTTGAAAGTTCGGTAGTATTTCCTTTAAACAATATTGGCATTGTGGTATGCTCTTCCTTGGTTTCTTTTTTCTTTTTTAAAGAAAATATGTCAAGGCAAAATTGGATTGGCATATTATTGTCTATTTTTGCCATTATCCTTATATCTTTTGATTACCTTTAAGAATAAGCATATTTGAAATAAAACATATATTCGTGTTTTATAGTAACATAACACTAATTTTGGCAGCTGTTTATTGTTTAATTTTAATCAGTTTTCTTGCCGGAAAAACCATTATTATCTCAAAAAATGAAATTTGCAGATTACCGTATTGCCTCTGAATTAAAGCAAAGTCTTGAAGAAATGGGCTTTAAACGTCCAACAGACATTCAATTTAAATCCATACAGCCTATTTTAAATGGCGAAGATGTTTTGGCTATAGCCCAAACTGGTACCGGAAAAACCGCCGCTTTTGCAATTCCGGTATTACATTTGCTACAGGCAAGCAGAAATCCTCATTTTCAAGGAGATGCGAAATGTATTGTGATGGTTCCAACCCATGAGTTGGCCATACAGGTAACCGAAGTTTTTGATAAATTAGGAAAATACACCGATTTAACCACTTTCACCATTCATGGTGGTGTTAAGCAGGATGCTCAGATAGATCAGCTTAGAAATGGAGTAGATATTTTGGTAGCCACTCCGGGTCGTGTATTTGATTTGGTGCATCAGGGTCATTTACGTCTAGAGCGTATCGAAATTCTTATTCTTGATGAAGCAGATCATATGCTTGATAAAGGATTTATAAAAGACATACAGGATCTGATTCGTTTTTTACCCAGAAACCGACAAACACTTTTCTTTTCTGCAACCATCAATGAGAGAATAAAAAAGTTGGCTTATTCATTGGTTAGAAATGCCATAAGAATTCAAATCTCACCTAATGATCCCGTGGCAAAAAATATAAATCATTTCGTTGCCTTTGTTGAAATGGATGATAAACGATTTTTTCTCGAGCGTATTGTAAATGAAAATCCCGAAAGTAAGATATTGGTTTTTGTCAGAACCAAGGTTCGTGCCGAAAGAGTTTTAAAGGCATTGGAACGGGTTGGCATAAAAAGTGATTCCATTCA
>CANHPJ010000120.1 GCA_947462515.1 Bacteroidota bacterium
GATCTATATTTTAGACATTGCTTTAGAAGCCATAAAAAATTTCAAAAAAAGAGTTCCCGAATTCCCTGATGAGCATTTGATTTGCGGAGATTTTTTTGAACACCACAACACCTATGATCTTATTATAGAACAGACATTTTTTTGTGCCATACATCCATCATTAAGAAAAGAATACGCTTTAAAAATTCACGAACTATTGAAAACTAATGGACAATTAGTGGGGCTTTTATTTGACGATAAATTAAATGATGATAAACCGCCTTTTGGAGGGACTAAAGCGGAATACCTGAATTTATTTTCAGATCATTTTAACATCAAACAAATTGAAACAGCAAATAATTCTATTTCACCGCGAGCAACAAGAGAGTTGTTTATTATTTTTGAAAAAAATTAAGCATTAAAAAAAATGACAGAAACTATTATTTTAAATCATAAGCAGATAGAGCAGAAAATAAACAGACTTGCCTATCAGATTTATGAGAACAACTACGAAGAAACAGAAATAATTATGGCCGGCATAAGTGGGAATGGCTTTACCTTTGCTGAAAAAATTGCCAAGAAGCTTTCTGAAATCTCTACCATTAAAATAACACTCTGCACCATAAACTTAAATAAAACTAATCCATTAAGTGAAACAATTTCTTGCGATATTGAAAAAGAAACGATACCTAATAAAGCAATAATTGTTGTTGATGATGTGCTTGACTCTGGAAAAACACTCATTTATGGATTGCGCTATTTTCTTGATTTCCCTATCAAAAGATTAAGAACCTTGATTTTAGTAGACAGAAGTCACATGATATATCCGGTGAAAGCAGATTATGTTGGGCTTAGCCTTGCAACCACTTTGCAGGAGCATGTGAGAGTTTACTTTGAAGCAGAAAATGATAAAGTGATATTAATGTAATAACTTTAAAACCATGAAAAAAAATCTTTTACCCGTATTATTTTTTTATTTATTGGCTTTATATTCTTGTAATAACGAACCCAGCAATCATCCGGAGAAGAGCAATGGTAAGGAAATAGTTAAACCCAATAGCTTGGAAGGGAAATCTGCTTCTTTAATTGATGTCAATAATAACGATGGCTTTGAAGAAAATGGTTTTGGAGGGATTGATTCGGTGGTAATCCAAGAACTATTTGAAGGAGTATTTTCAGGAACATATAAGGCAGTAAGAGACGATTCGGAAAGAAAGCCCCTGAGCAAAGAAGAAATAATGGCTGAATTAAAGAACGGTTACAATAAAACGATAGTGGATGCCGGTAAAAAGAACTTTTTTATTGAGGTTGATGGAGAAAAAATACCGATGCGCGATATACTTCAGATACTTACCAAAGACAGTTTGTTTTTACAGGAACCAGGATTTAACCTTTTAAGAAAAACCCAAGAAATAGCCATCGTAGCTCAAACCTACGACCAAGAAGGAAATGAAAGAGGAAAAAGAATATTATTTTGGATAATATTAAGTGAACAAAAAAATGTTTAATTCTTTGAATTAAACATTTGCGTTGCATTTTCATTTGAGATATGCTAAAACAATAACACAAAGATTCACTTAACGAATACCACAAAAGCAAATCAGCCGGCAAAATGCCGGCTGATTTACTTTTATGATTACCCCTTATTAAATCAGAAAACCCGGATTAATGGGCATTTGTGTAGACATGTGTGTTCAACTTCGGTGTAATGGACAAAAAGTAGGCTAAAACACTCTGAAAACCAATATTTCATTGTCATACCGTTAAACCGAATACTTGAGTATTTTAAAAAAAAAATCTAAAACTCTTTTTTGGAAACCTTAAGCATTATATCAAAAATGATATGATTCATACGTTTAGTCTAAAGAAACTGAAAAACTAATCCTGCAAGATAGTATCCTCGCCAGCTTTCAAAATACTCATAGCCTCTTCCTTACTGTTTGCTTGAGCATATGCTCTTAAAACCGGCTCAGTTCCGGAAGGACGAATCATAATCCATTTATCGTCTTCAAAAAAATATTTAAAACCATCCATATCTTCCATTTTTTTTACCTTAAAATTCCCAAATGAATGATATTTACCATTTTTACAATTTTGAATGATTTTATGTTTTTCAAGATCATTCATCTTTAAATCAATTCTTTCCATATCGAACTTTCCAACAATTGCATAAATTTCGTCTATGATTTCGTTAAGTGATTTTTTGGTATTGGCCAACATCTCCAAAAACACCATACCTACCCATATACCATCTCTCTCCGGTATATGCCCCTTAAGGGCAATCCCGCCTGATTCCTCACCGCCAATCAAAACGTCTTCTGTAATCATTTTCTCACAGATATACTTAAATCCTATTTTGGTGATACTGCATTCTATTTTATAATGCCTACAAAGAGCTTTGATTTTGCTGGAAGCAGAAAAAGTAGTAATCACCGTTCCAGTTTTGTGCTGATATTTTACAAAATAATGGATAAGCATCAAAATCATATGATGTGAATCAATAAATTTGCCCTTGTTATCAAAAATACCCAGCCTGTCGGCATCTCCATCTGTAGCCAAGCCAAAGGATATTTCTGAATCATTTTTAATATAGTCAGAAATCTGTTTCAAATTAGATTCAATTGGCTCTGGAGCCTGTCCTTTAAATGACGGATTATCATCGCAGTGAATAAGAATAACATCATCAAATAATTTTTTTATAACATTTTGTCCTGCACCATACATGGCATCATAAGCCCATTTAACCCCTGATTTTTTGATAGCATCGATGTCAAAATTTTTCTCAAGGTGCTTAATATATAAATCTTCCAAATTCACATATTTAACCATGTTCTTACCTGTATATTCCTTAATATGAAGATCATGAAAAGGAACAGATATTTCGTCAGGGATAAGTTTTTCTATTTCCATTACATGAGACGCCAATAATGGCCCTCCATATGCTCCTTTTAGTTTCAATCCATTATATTCGGGGGGATTATGACTTGCTGTTATTATTATTCCCAAACTTGCATCAAGTTGGGCTACCCCAAGGGAAAGCATGGGAGTTGAGCAAAAAGATTCAGAAAGTAATACTTTAATGTTTTTGTAGGCGAAAACTTTTGCCACGGTCTCTGAAAATATTTTTCCGCCGAATCTAGTGTCGTATCCAATTATTACTTTTGGATTGGTCACATTAAGTTTGAGCCAGTCGGCCGCTGCTTCTGACACCCTGACTAAATTTATCATATTAAAATCATCCGCAATTATTGCTCTCCATCCATCTGTCCCAAAAGAAATTTTCATGTTTTTATTTTAATTAAGTGATTGTTAAAACAATATTTACAGATCATTGATAACCGGTTAAAGCATCATAGATTAGATTTTATTTTTTGCCTCGATAGAATGAATGGTATGGGGAACAATTTTAAGTCGCTCTTTGGGTATTAATTTACCCGTAATCTGACAAACACCATAATTCTTGGTTTCTATTCTTATCAGGGCATTTTCTAATTGCTCAATAAATTTCATCTGCCTGTTGGCAAACTGACCCGCCTCTTCTTTTGCCATGGCATCATAACCTTCCTCAAAAAATTTAAAGGCCCTTCCAGTATCGTCGGTACCATTTTCATTAGAAGTTTTTATGATGGCATGCATCTCCTGCACCTCCTGTTTTGCTTTTTCTAATTTACCCACAATCAGACTCTTAAATTCCTGCAACTCGGAATCAGAATACCTTGTTTTTTCTTCCAGAGAACTTTCATTTTTCATTGTTTGATCTTCCATCAAAACACCACCTGTATCGATTGATTTAAAGCCCATATAATCTTTCATTTTAAGAATTAATACTATTTTATCAATGTGATGAATTTCTGCTTCTGATATTTCTTATTAATAGAAACAGGCAGGCAAGCAGCAAATAAAAATGCATACTTTTACCATACTCTAAAAAGAGAAAACCAATTGCCCACCCAATAGCAATGATGATAGCCAATATATTTAGTGCTACGCTCATAAATCAGAATCATCAAAATTCAATCATCACTGAATTAAAATAACTTATATAAAATTCAGACCAATTTTAAAACACAAAAAAAGTATTGATTTAACCCCTGAATAACAGCAAGATGATACGTCGGGAAATATATCAAAAGAAATTCCCGTATAGATTTGAGGATTATTTTTCGCGATTTGAAAAAGATCAATCGGGAATTCGGAATAGAATGCAGATTTTAAAAGGGAAAATAAAAAACTGTTTAGAAAACAGAATTGAAATGAAAATTAACGGGAAATTTTTTATGAAATTACATGGCCTAAATCAGTTATAATGATATTTGAAGCAAAATCACTGGCAAAAAAAAAGGCTCAGTAATTACTGAACCCTTTGCATTTTATAATTGGAAATTACGCTTTATGGGCATCTTCCAAAATATTGGCATCAACTAAAATTCTTCCGCAATATTCACAAACTATAATTTTTTTGTGAGTACGAATATCGAGTTGTCTTTGAGGCGGTATTTTATTAAAACATCCTCCACATGCATCTCTATCTACTGCAACCACAGCCAGGCCATTTCTTGCTTGGTTTCTAACCTTATTGTAAGCAATTATCAAACGTTCTTCAATAACAGTGCCTGCATCTTTAGACTTCTTTACTAATTGCTCTTCTTCTTTTTGGGTTTCGGAAACAATGGAATCTAACTCCGTTTTTTTGTGATTTAGATCTGACTTTTTATCTTCTAAATTAGCTTTAACCGTATTGATAAACTCGGTTTTGGCTTCAATATTTGCTTTATTTTCTTTTATTCTTTTCTCACAAAGTTGAATTTCTAATTTTTGAAATTCTATCTCTTTGGTTAAAGAATCAAACTCTCTGTTATTTCTAACTTTATTTTGTTGCCCTTCGTATTTTTTTATTAAAGCTTCGCTTTCTTTAATTTGATTTTTGAATTTGATAATATTCTCATCAAACACTTTTAATTCTTCTTCATAATTTCCAACTCTGGTTTCAAGTCCTAAAACCTCATCTTCCAAATCCTGAACCTCTAGGGGTAATTCTCCTCTAATAATTCTGATTCTGTCTATTTTGGAATCGATTTGTTGAAGCTCAAATAAAGCTTTCAGCTTTTGTTCAACAGGGATATCGATTTTGTCCTCGTTATTCATTTTAGCTTTTGCCATGTTTAAATCAGGTAATTTATTGGGTTTGTATTAATTTCCGAAAAACGAACTGCAAATGTAGGAAATTTTTTCGAAATTATTTCGTAAAATATTTCTGAGGTAAATTGTTCTGTTTCATAATGACCTATATCTGCTATAAGAATCTGATTATCAGAATCAAAAAACTGATGATATTTAAAATCTGCCGTCACAAACACATCTGCCCCAGCATTTATGGCTTCCTTTAACAAAAAGCTACCAGATCCCCCACATACAGCAATTTTTTTGACCTTACTGCCTAATGGCTTGGTATATCTTACACAATCGGCTTTCATTTGTTTTTTCAGATATACCAAAAAATCTTCGGTTTTCATTTCCTCTTCCAACTCACCAATCATACCCGATCCAACACTACTAAATCTGTTTTCCAGATCAAAAACATCATAAGCCACCTCTTCGTAGGGATGAGCGATCTTAAGAGCCTGAATGACATTGCTTTCGGCATAAACAGGGTAAACTGTTTCCAATTTTATTTCCGACTCCTGATGCTCTACATCCAATTGACCCACATAGGGATTCGCATTTATTGACGCTTTAAAAGTGCCATTACCCGCGGAGCTGAAGCTACAATTGGAATACTCCCCAATATGGCCTGCACCTGCATCAAACAGTGCGGTTTTTACCTGCTGATGGTGGCTATGCGGTATGAAAGTGACCAGCTTTCTGAACAAGCCGGCTTTAGGTGAGAGTATCTTCGTATTGAAAATGCCTAGTTTCTGACAAATTTTAAGATTGACACCCGCTCTAACATGATCTAAATTAGTATGACAGGCATAAATGGCTATGTCGTTTTTAATGGCTTTGATGATAATCCGCTCCACATAATTGGAGCCATTTAGTTTTTTTACACCGCTAAAAATTAAAGGATGATGAGCAATTATTAGATTGCAAGATTTTGCCATTGCCTCTTCCAAAACTGCTTCGGTAACATCCAAACACAACAA